>NZ_AXAA01000048.1:0-10244 GCF_000472625.1 Caloramator sp. ALD01 | reverse complement strand
CCAGCCATGCTTGTTATCCCTTTAATAAGTCCTGTTATTATGTCTTTACCTATCTCAAATAAATTAATGTTTTTAAAGTTATTAATTATGCTTGTTGTTAAGTTCTTTATTGCACTTATGACACCTGTTACACCATTTGAGAATATATTTTTGATTCCAGTCCAAAAATTTTGTATTATGTTCTTTGTACTTCCTACCAAACCATTAACTTTCTTCAATAGTTGACTAATAAATGATAGTTCTACTATACCCATAATCGTTTGTATTGCCCCAGAAAAAATTTGTTTTATTGATTCCCAAACTCCTTTAAAATTTCCTTTAAATAAATTTGTAAATAAGTCAATTATCCCATCAATAATCTTTAATCCACCTTGAACTATATTTTTTAATCCATTAAAAAAAGAATCTACTAACATTACTAAATATGTTAATAGACCTCCTACTACAGTCATTATTAATACTTTGTGTTCATTCCAAAAATTTTTTAAAGCCCCGAACATTATTTGAATATTGTTCCATATCCTTTGCAGTGAATCTTTTATTATTTTTACTATAATTGAAAATACCGGATTATTGTTTAATTGATTCCATGTTTGTATTATTGAATTTTTAATTTCATTGATTTTTTGCGGGAAAGTTTCTACTATTGCTAAAACTTTTGGTAAACCAATATTTGTGATCCAATCAAATGCCGGCTTTAATGCTTCACTCAAAGTTATACTTATATTATCCTTTATAGTGGACATAAGTCCGGCAAATGATTTTGACTGTTTTTCCATCATATTTGGGAATCTTTCTTCCATACCTACAACTAATGCATCTACAGCTTGTTTCGCAGGTATTAATCCCTTTTCACTTAATTTCATAACTTCTGCTGTAGATTTCCCCATAGCTTTTGCCAGAATGTCCCATGCAGGTATTCCCGCCTCTGTTAATTGCATCATTTCTTGAGCTGAAACTTTCCCCTTTGCCATCATTTGCCCAAGAGCAATTCCTATTCTGTTTAAGCCTTCTGCTCCACTCATTCCAAGTCCAGATGACGCATCGCCTATTGCCTTTAACATCCCGGGAATTTTTTGAGCTTCAAATCCAAATGCCATTAACTTTTTACTTGCATCAGTCAAGTCCTTTAATTCAAAAGGTGTTTTTGCTGCCATTTGTTGCAAACCTGCAAGGAATGTTTTTGCTTTTTGAGCTGACCCCAACATTGTTTCAAAAGCTATTTGATTTTGTTGCATAGCGGAATTAAAACCAATAGAAGTATCCCAAGCAGTTTTAATTCCATTTCTTAGCAATTCAAACATTCCTTGACCTACTGTAAATTGGAATGCACCTTTTAAAAACGAGCCGAGACCCCCACCTTGTTTTTTGGTTTCATCCAAACCTTTATCAAATTTACTTTTGTCTAATCCAAGCGATACCCAAAGTTTACCTACTTCCACTTTATCACCACCTTAAACTTAGAAGGCAGATATAACAATTTTATTGCCTATTTTTTTATATTCAAGTCCATTTTGTTTGGCCCATACTATCCATTCCCTTGCTGTTTCGTTATCAATGTCTGTTTCTTCTGTTTCTTCAATTGGATATTCACCTATCAGTTCGTCTATTTCCACACTATCTCCTGTTAAGACTTTTATAATAATTTGAGCTAAAAACGCAAACCTTCGCATTTTTATCCATTCTGAGCGTTTTACTTCCATCTGTAGCTTCTCCAAAATTTCATAAAACTCTTTTACCGTTAACTCTTCTATGTCTTGTTTTTTATATCCTAATTCCCTTGCAAAAATTATTAGAATGTCTGCGGTAATTTCAGCATAAACCCAAATATCTTCTTTAATCCGAAAAAATTTTGCTCTATAAATACAGTTATAAGCTCTTCAACTTCGCTTGGATATGCTTCTTCTATATCACTTTCTTTTATTTCTTTAAATATTAAAGGTAATTTATCTTTTAAAATATCTATCAAGGAATTTTTTAAATCTATAACTCCATTTACTGAAATTATTTTCTCTATATCTGTTCCTATCATTTCAAACATTTGATTTAATTCTTTTATTTTCATTTCTCTAACAGATATTTTTTTGCCAGCAAACTCTATTATTTTCGCTTCTCTTGCCATAATTTTTATCCTCCTTTAGTCATCTTAATTAAAAAGGGCCATTATGCCCTAAGCTACTGTTGGCATTGTTAATGGCCCATTACCTTTTGTTTTTACACTTATTTTTATTAAGTCTTTAGCAGCAGTATCTATACTTATTTCTTCTATATATGCTTTGCCAGTATACTTTGCATTTGTTTCAGTTTCATCAACATATAATTCAAGTTCAATTTCTGTTCCATTTATCAATGCTTCTTGCAATAATTTTTGATTTGTTGATGCATCCATTACATCCCAACTACCATCTATATCACATGACCATGATTTTGTTCCTGGAACTGAACTTTCCCATCCATCATCGCCAAAATGTGAAGCATCAATTAATCCTTGTTTAATACTTAATTTCCAACTTCCCATCTTAGCAATTGCAACGGATGTAGCACCATTTTTGACTTTTATATTCCCTTTTCGACCTGTTCTTATAGCCATGTTATCACTCCTCTAATAATTTTGTTATTTTAAAATTCACACTAAACTCCCAACGGTTATTTTCATCTAAACCTAAGCAAGTAGGACTTTGCATAGCTTCAATAAGAGGATATATTTCTGTGTTCCCATGTAAAAGCTCAAAGATAGATTGAACTCTATTGCGTGTTACTTCATAATCTAATCCTCTTACCCATATTTGGAAAGTAGGATATTCAATTGCCTTATCGAACAATAGCTCAGGTTCATAACCTCCTGTTTCAAATATAGCTATTAAATTATCTGGGTTTTCTGGAATTTGAGCAAAAAATACATCTTCTCCAACTTCCCCTATTCCTTTTTGTTCAAGGTAACTTCCTATTTCATCTAAAAGCATCTTAATCACCTATTACTTCTTTTAAAGATTTGGCAATATACTTTTCATATTTTTTTACATTTTCTTTATATGGGTCTTCTAAAAATTTAGCCTTTCCACCCTTAGGATGTTTAAAATGCAATCCCTCATGCTGCCTTCGTGCATAAGGCAAATCATAACCTACCATTACAGTCATTTCTCCATTATTATCTTGAATTGGACTTACACTGCAATTTCTTTTTAAATCTCCTGTATCAATAGGAGATTGTTCTGCTGACTTACCTTGCAAATCAGCACCACAAGTTAATAAGGCTTTTTTTGCTGCTTCTCTCACTATTTCTTTTGCTAAATTACCTTTCCATTCAAGTTTATAATCACTCATTATACCCACACCTTCCTAAAAAGAAAAACACCGTCCAAATCAACGGTGTCTAAATAATTCATAACATTATATTGTTTACCTTCATATTCCAGCTTATCATCAAGCCCTACTTTTTCTTTTAGATAAAATACTCCTTGCGATACTGATTCTTTCCCTTGCTTATCTCTTATAAGCTTCATTCTTTCCTCATATCTACACTTAATTTCAACTGCTGGAGCATATACAGGTTGGCCATAAGCATTATTACCTGTTTTCCTATACCATTTAACCCTTTGATTAAAATAATCCTTCATCTAATCACCACCGCCCCAGCAATATAAGGCTTCAATAGTTCTAATGCTTCTTTACTAAGTAGCTTCCCATACCCTTTATATTCTTCTGATACATCACCAAAAGTCACTCTAACTACATTCTGTTCTTGTGCTTTAGTCCTTGCACTATTCCCATATTTAAGTAATGCTAAAGCTTCTTCGCAAGTTGCGGCTTTAACTTCGTCTGGAATTGTAGGCTGTTCAATTACTCCAAAAAAGCCTATTTTTTGTCCAACACCAACTACTATCCTTGGAAATTGAAGTATCTGCCCTGGTTCAGCTTTTGTCCCTTTAAAACTTAGTCTATTTATTCGTCTTGTTGCTTCTTTGAGAGCCTTTTCTTTTGTTCCTTGGTCTGATCCTGTCCATTCGTCGCAGTAGAGTTTCCCTCTAAAATATTCTTCTGCCCATTCAAGTGTGCAGAAGCTGTCAATTCCTTCTGTGAGTGCCATTGTTCTTCACTCCTTAATCTTCTTACTCTATTGAATGCTGTTACACTCATTATACCACTCCTATTAAAATTTTATAAGGCAGGTTAAACCTGCCTTATTATCATATCTTATGTTTAAATGCTACTATTCTAATGTTCTTGTTCTCATATACTCTGTTCCAATTTGCAGCAGTTGCTAATTCTGCATTTGTTGGAGATGACCCTGCAACATTTGCTGATGTAAATGCTACTCCTCTTGGATGTAATATAAATGTCTTTCTATTGATTAAGTAATCTTCTCCAGCAAGTGAATCTCTATCTGTTTCTGTTGCTACAAATCCTACTGGATTACCACTACCGTATGCAATTGCACCTTCTCCAAAGATGTAGGTTGTAAATACACCAGTTTCACTATTGTATGGACATCCATCATCAACAATAACCCTCTTGCCCATATATGTTTTAATTGATGGTGAACCATCTGAAGGTTGAACAGTTTGAATTAAATTTTGCTTTGCAAGTGAAGCTTCAACTGCTGAATGCATAATAATTGCAGTTAATTTGTCTTTTGCATCGCCAAGCTTTTGAACAGCATCTATAAATGTTTCTCCAGTAAATTTTGCAGCATCTCCTGTTGCTGCTGACACATCATGTAGATTTCCTGCCATTGAATTTGAAGCAAATACTCCGCTAAGTAATGATAATAATGCTTTTTGCATTTGTCTTGCCCAATAACCTGCAACTAAATCTGCTATTGCTCTCATTGGGTCATCTCCTGATAAATTTGCTGCTAAATCATTTACTGCCCAAGCTTTTCCTCTTCTCAATATTACAGCTACATCTTGACCTGCAGTAATTTTGTCTGGTGTTAATGCTGAATTATCACTTAAAACTTCATCATCACCAGTCAAATCATCCCAAAATGGCATATTTATTGTTTTTGCTCCTGCTGAAGCTAATCTGTCAAACTCAGGTGTATGTGATAAAATACCACTTTGATATAGTGCTGAAAGTTCAGCTGTTCTTTGAATTACATAAGGATTAAACACCTCTGGAATTATAACATCTTGAATTTTTGTAATAGCCATAACTTATTCCTCCTCTTACTTATCTTTATTTTACTCCTGCTGCAGCCTTAAGTTGTTCCGCTAATGCAGGATTTTCTCTTAAAATTTTTGCTTGTTCTGTTAAATTAAATGTTTCTTTTGACCATGGGTTTTTAATTGCTGAATTTGCTCCTCCTGCAGGATTAGAGCCACTACCTATTTTTGTTTGCGGCTCACCAAATAAAAAAGCCTTTGATTCAGCAACTAACTTTAATTGCTCATCAAGGCCTTCAATGGAACCATCTTCTTTTACATTAAGCTTAGTTTTATCAATGAGCATTGAAACAATATCTGGGTCTTTTGCATTTGCCTTTATTGCAGCCATTTTTATTGCTGCAGTTAGGCTTACATCTTTAATCTTATTCTCTGATTCTTGAAGTTTTGCTTGGAGCTCCTGAATTTGATTTTGCAATTCTTCATTGCCTTTTGCTTGTTTTTTCATTTCTTCAAGTTGATTGTTTAAATCATCAGCTTGCTGCTTGTAAAGCTTCTTTTGCTCATTAATCTCATCAAACTTTGCCTTTGGGATATATGAGCCATCGTTTAATATTAGCTCCTTATCCCCTATTTTTTCTTTTACTTGTTTGTATAGTTCCTCTCCTAATAGTTCTTTTAAGTCCATAACACAAACCTCCTTTTTTTATTCCCACTTGCCTTTTATGCTGGTCGGCTCCAGCTGCGGTCTTGTTCTTTAGGCCCTGCAATACCAAAAAGGGCAATATAAAAAGTACCTGCATTTTGCAAGTGCTTGAAAACAATTAATGGAATACAATTTTTAATTCTCTAAAAATATCCTTTATTTTTTTCCCTTCGCATGTAAATTCATTTAAAAATAATTCTATACTATCAAAAACTCTTTCTGTTTCTTGTTTAAAACTTTCAGCTATATATACTTTTTCTCCATCATAATTAAGCGAATATTCTTTTTTGCCATATCTAAAGATTATTTCTCCTATTTCTTTTATGTCATCAATTAATTGTTTTAAACTATCATACTTATCATATTCCATCTTCATCACCAACCAATAAATCTTTTATTGAATTATATTCATCTTCATTTAATTTTCGCCACTTTTTATTACGTTCTCCATTTACCCAATCGTGAGCATGTGGTTTAGCATGTGCCCATGGCTTATTATGGTCTGTCAAATCTATATCTAATTTAGGAAATCCTTTATTGTCAAAAATTCTTCTTTGTATAATTTTATCCTCAATTTTTAGGTCTATAACTGCATTTGGAATAGCTTCTTTTGGTATTCTTCTTCCTTGTATTGTTATTATACCACTTTTTTCATCTATATTCACTATATTACTTAAATTTAACTTTTCTATATATTCTTTGTGTTGATTAATTATACTTGCGTCTTTACCAACAGGTTTTGTTCCCGTTTTTTCATAACTCTTTTTTAGTTTCTCGGCAGCTTTTATCTTCTCTAATAATGGTGCATTTTCATTATATAATACTTCCCTTGCTTTACGTCTATTGCTTTGAATAGTTACCTTATCCCTTATTTCTTTGTATGCTTCTTTTTCTTTCTCGTTGCGTGGATCTTTACTCAAAGATATATTACTAAACCTTTCTGTTTCTTCTGCATTATCGTCAAATTCTCTAACATAAGGATGAATCGAGTGCCTGCAATTACCCGACCATACGCATTTCCCATTTCGCCTCACATACAAAGTATGATATTTTTCAAGTTCTACACAATAAACATAATCATTGTATTCAATGATTTCTCTGTGTAAATTACTTAAAGCTGATGTTTCTGAATTGCATTCTCTTATAATCCAAATATCTGTTTTAATTTCGTATTCACCATTACTAAATCCTATAAGTTTTCCTTTTCTCTTTGCAAAATAAAATGAAGGTCTTTTACCAACTTTTAGTATTAACTCTCCTATCCCATCAGCAAGTCTTTTGGATGAGGTAAAGTAAATTTTTTCGTTATCAAAATTACCATCCTTATATTTATTTGTTTTTCTTTCACTACCATCTCCTTTCCTAAAAGTATCTAAAAATACTCTAATAATTTTTGAATTCGCATTTTTAATCTCATCAGGCACATATTTTTCGTAGCTTTTACCAAACTGCTTGAAATAGTCATATAGACCACAATAGATTACAAAACGTTCGTTATTATAAGAATAACTGCAACCTATTTCGTCCAATAAATCTTTAATTTCTAACCATTTCTGTTGATTTTTATTTTTGCTTTGTGCTATTTGAATGCGTTTTAATTTATGGTCGCATGAACCTTCTGATAAAAACCACCCCATTAACTTTGCATATTGTTCACCTGTTAGTTCAAAATTACCAATTTTAATTTTCCCAATGTCTTTACCTCTCCAATACCCAACCCTTAAAAATCTACCGCTATTATTGTTTAATAGTTCTTGTGCCTCAATAAAACGCCATCCTTTATTTAGTCCATATTTTTTTCTTGCCTCATCATTCTGCCACAAGCACAAGTGATTAAATGTTACCATCATATCAAAATGTTTGTGGTAAAAATGGATCAGTTTTTCAGCTTTATAACTAACGGTATCAATAACCTTTACAAATTCCATTTCAAGTGTTTCAGGATTTAGAGACAAACATTCGTCCCCAACTTGAACATCTTTAATTAATTTCCAACCATTTATAGTATAAACTTCTGTATCTTTCGAATAACAGTTAGGGTGAACTGGTGGCCTATATCTATCTTCAAGCTTTGGATAACGTTTATCTTTACCGCTTATGCTAAATACTTTCCCTTGTAGCGGTGCACATTTTTCACATGTTGGATAATGTGTTGTCATTTTTACTAAGTCAATTCCTGCTTCCTCACAAGTATTTAATGTCGCAACACTTGCTATTTCCGCTGTTGTCGTTCTTGCAACCATTTCTGCGTATCTATCTAATCGCCACTCTCTACCTAACTTATCCTTAAATCCTGTTAATCCTTGAGTTAGTAATTTTTGTTGTAGCTCCTTTGTCATGTCTTTTATAGTTTGACCTGATGAATATTTTTTAGCTGATACTTCCAGTGCTGCTTGTCTATAATAATCATTTATTTTTCTACCTGCAAACTGTGTTGCTTGCCTTAAATTATCATACATATTCTGTGCAATTACATCTATAGCCCTTTGATGTATTTGAGCAAATTCTGGTCTAATATCTTTCTGCATACCTACTTTATTTATGTATGCTAAAACTTGTGTGTAATTATCTTGATAAACTTGAGGTATAACTTCTTGTATCCACTTTGCAGCATCCTTATCTATTTGATTGAGTATTTGCATTATTTGCTTAAGTTGGTCTTTATAAAAAACTGTATTTTGTTTTTTGGCTTCCTTTTGTAATAACACCTTCAATACTTCAATAAAACCTTGTCTATATATTTCAACCAAAGCCTGTATTTGTTTTTCAACATCATAAGGCATTATTCTTCACCGCCTGTTTGTTCACCTTCTTGCAAGTTAACTTTAAACAATGCTGGAGCTTCTTGATTAGCTTCAACTGCTATTTTTGATAATTCTTCTCTTAGAGTCTCTGCGTCAAACTCAAACAAATGTTTTAATGCTGTCTCCCTTGATACTAATCCATTCTGAACTAATGTTGAGTAAATCTCAGCCTGCTCTTTTTCATCCTGTGGTAATCCATCATTCCAAGCGATATTTATATTTTCAAGTTTAACACCTTTGCCTAAATTAACATCAAGCTGACTTGCTATGTTTAATACCTTTTTAATTGCAGAATCAAACCTCATTCTAATTCTATTAACCTTGGCAAGTGGTGCCATCATAAGACGTCTTAAAGCTGTCCCACTCTCAGCAAGTCCGCTCTTTAGTTGTCCAAATGCAGCTGCACTTGTTTCACTTAACGCATAGAATTGCTCTAATAGTTGCTCAATATGTTTAAATGCAGCTTCAAGTTGCCCATCCCATGTTACATATCCTGGTGGTTCTTCGCCTTGTCCTATCGGAAAGTACTTACCACCACCTTTTACATACCAATTGCCGTATTCGTCTTGTTCAAGTGCTGTATCAGGGCCATACATGTTAGGATCTGCATGTTTGTCAAGGATCCTACTTATTTGAGAAAGCCTAATTTCTAACTCCTGAATAATTCCGTCTAAATCTTGATAATCGTCTAACCCATAAGCTCTATCACTTGTCATTAAGTTATGAACAGGAATAACCAAAAAATCATCAATTCCTGTTTCTTGCTCTTCTGGTAGATCAGGATAAAATGTTGCAAGTGGCAGCTGTAATTTTATAACGCCATTATCAAGTTCAAAAAGCTTATTTGTTATTTTGCCTTTCTCATGTATTTCAACTCTTAAAAATGTTCTTTTTCTTTGTCCACTGAATATTGTTTTCTCGTTTATTTCAAACGTCCATGCAATAACATGTGCTTGAACATCTTTGATATTGTCAGGGCTAACTACTGGGAACCATAAAGAAGGTGGCACTGCTTCTATAATTGGTCTTTTATCATATCTAACCTTAAATATACCTGTTCCGTATCTTGAAATATCTAAAGCAACTTCGTAAGCAACATTGAAAAAATCATTATCGTTTATTATTTTTTCTAATTGCTGCTGCTCTTTTGATTTTTGCTCTCCTGCTGTTATCCTTGGCCTTTCTCCTAAAAGTAAATCCGCCCATAATGTTGATAATCTTTTCGCCCAGTTAGTTATAATAAAAACTGCTGTATTATATTCATCTCTATACAATCTTCTAACCCAATCTCCAAATACTAAATCATGATATCCTTCAAACAAGTTTTTATTTGCTTCATATCGTCTTAATCTTTCTATTTCACTTTCTGCCGGCCAAGGCTGTCCTATATCTATTTGATTTAGACTTGTTAACATATCATCACCATCCTTGAGGTTTGGTTATTACTCCTTTTCTCTTTACTCCAAATGGATACTCACTGTGTAGTGCATATCGCAATGCATCTAATGCATGGTCTGCTACTTTTAATGGCTTGTCCTCTCCTCTTTCTTGAGCTTTCTTGTCCCAAGCATAAGAATAAAATTCTCTTATAATGTTTTTGCAGCTACTATGAATGAATAATTGATTTTG
>NZ_AXAA01000047.1:0-10729 GCF_000472625.1 Caloramator sp. ALD01 | reverse complement strand
TCTCAAGGGCAGGTTACCCACGTGTTACTCACCCGTCCGCCGCTATATAGAGGTTAGATGTTGGAAATTAGAAGTTGGATACTTGTTGAAATTCCGTAGGAATTTCTTCTATTCAAACCTCTAACCTCTAACATCCAACCTCCATATCGCTCGACTTGCATGTGTTAGGCACGCCGCCAGCGTTCGTCCTGAGCCAGGATCAAACTCTCATGTTATAACCTAGCTTCTTATTTGGTACGTTCGCTCTCGCTGTTCAGTTTTCAAGGACCGTTGACGCTTATTTATCTTATCACGTCTTTTTTATTATGTCAACTATTTTTTTGTTTTTTATTTCGTCGCCCTCGCGACGACTTCTATATAATAACATACAATAAAAATATATTGTAATTGTAGTTTTTGATTAGATGAAATTAAATATATAATTACTATACTTTTTGTGTATTTTCTCTAATTTTCTTGTATCGATATACCCGGATTAGTTGACTTTACATTTTTTATTATTAGCCCTAATCCTTTATATTATTCATATTAAAGAAATTATTTTTTACCTATCAAATATCATTCATAATCTAAAACAAAAAGTCTAAAATAATTTGAATAAAACATTATGTTTTTCAACTATTTTCTTATAGGTCATACTAAATTAAAAATATTTACTTTTCTATTTAAAATTATAATTTGCAACTAATTATAGATTGATTATTCGTCTAAAATATAAAAAACAGTCTATAAAACAAACTAAATAGAATTAACATTAAAAAAATATAATACCTTACTACTTACACTTATATACAAGGGGTAATACCCAGCTCATTAGCACTATTTTTATACTTTAATATGTAGATTATCTCCGTAATCTCCCACGCTTAAAAGTTTATTTCATCACCATAAATGCAAATTGTGCAGCTAATTTCAGCTTATTTTTAGCTATATAATTTTTTATTTCCATATTTATTTACTTCCACTTTAAGTTACAAATTATATAACTATCACTAAAGTAAAAACACCCAAAGGTTTTTATCCTTTAGGTGTTTATTGTTATTATTATTTTTCGCCACAAAGTTCAAGAAGCTTTTCCCATCTTCTGTCTACTTCTTCTTGAATCTTAGCAACTATATGTTCATTTTCTGGCTTTAATAGGTGCTTAAATCTTCCTTGAAGTTTTAGCCATTCAGTTATTGGCTTCTTTTCTGCTGGCTTGTAGTTTAACTTATAAACTCCATTTTCAACTTCATATAGTGGCCAGAAGCATGTTTCAACAGCAGCCTTAACAACATCAAGTTCAGTTGCTGTATCACATCTCCATCCTCTTGGACATGGAGTTAATACGTTCATAAACTTAGCACCCTTTATACTGAATGCCTTTTCTGCTTTGTTGTATAGGTCAAACATATATTTAGTTCCTGGAATTACTGGAACAGTTTGAGCAACATATGGTATATGATGTCCTACCATTATTTCAGTTAAGTCTTTTCTAAATTGTTGCTTACCTGGAACTACCTTTCCAGCTGGTGAAGTTGTTGTATCTGCACCATATGGAGTAGCTGATGATCTTTGGATACCTGTATTCATGTATGCACCATTGTCGTAGCATACATAAAGCATATCATGTCCTCTTTCCATAGCACCTGATAGTGATTGAAGACCGATATCATATGTTCCACCGTCTCCACCGAATGCTATGAACTTATATGTATCATCAACCTTACCCTTTCTTTGGAATGCTCTATAGCAAGCTTCTGCACCACTTACTGTTGCAGCTGCATTTTCAAATGCTGTGTGTATCCAAGAATCCTTCCAAGCTGTGTATGGGTATAGACAAGTTGAAACTTCAAGACATCCTGTAGCATTTGCAATTACTGCCTTTTCATCATCCTTAAGTGCCTTTAGTATCCAATTTACTACCATTGGGGCACCGCAACCTGCACACATTCTATGTCCACCAGTTAATCTAACCTTCTTTGCTGAAAGTTCCTTTAAATTTGGCATGATGGCACCTCCTATTCTCTTACACCAATGTAGTTGTAAACTTCATACTTGCCAGTTTCAATAGCATTAAATAGGTTGCTGAAAACTTCTTCAAAATTATATGTTGTAACGTCTCTTCCGCCAAGACCATAGATGTAGTTTTGTACTATCTTTCCATCTGCCTTTCCGTACATAGCACTTACTACTTCATTGAATAATGGTCCACCTGCTGCATTGAAACCATCAACCTTATCCATTATCGCAACTGCCTTAACATTCTTTAGAGCTTCAGCTATTTCTTCAGCTGGGAATGGTCTAAATACTCTAACCTTTATTAAACCAACCTTCTTACCTTGAGCTCTTAGAGCATCTACAACAGTCTTTGCAGTACCTGCTGATGAGTTGATTAGAACTAATGCAGCTTCTGCATCTTCCATCTTGTATTCTTCAAAGAAACCATACTTTCTTCCTGTTAGTTTTTCATATTCAGCAGCAACTTCAAGAATTACCTTCTTAGCATTCTTCATTGCTTCTGCTTGTTGTCTCTTATGTTCAAAATAGTGGTTTGGTAAATCAAGTGGTCCCATTGACACAGGGTCTTGACCTATTAATGCAAATGGAGCCTTTCTTTCTTCTCCAACAAACGCCTTAACATCTGCATCATCAAGCATTTCAAGATTTTCAACAGCGTGGCTTGTTATAAATCCGTCATAACAAACCATAACTGGAAGTTGCACATCAGGATGTTCTCCTATTCTTACTGCTTGCATTAGGTTATCGTATGCTTCTTGAGCATTTTCACCATAAAGTTGTATCCAACCTGAATCTCTTGCACCCATTGAGTCTGAGTGGTCGTTATGTATATTAATTGGTCCTGAAAGTGCTCTGTTTGTTACAGCAAGAACCATTGGTAGTCTCATTGACGCACCAACATAAAGCATTTCCCACATAAGTGCAAGACCTGCTGATGCAGTAGCTGTCATAACTCTACCACCTGCAGCTGCAGCACCTATACATGCTGACATTGCACTATGTTCTGATTCAACTGCAACGAATTCAGTTGTAACCTCACCATTTGCCACAAATTGTGAGAAATATTGTGGAACTTCTGTAGATGGTGTTATAGGGAAAGCAGCAACAACATCTGGATTGATTTGTTTCATACCAAATGCAACTGCTTCATTACCACTTAATGATACTCTCTTTGCCATTGCCTAATTCCTCCCCTCATTATTCTTCTGGTACAAAGTCAAGGGCACCAAACTTACATTGTTTTGTACAAACTCCGCATCCCTTACAATGGTCAAAATCAAATCCTACAAGCTTACCGTTTTCAACCTTTATTGAGTTGTCTGGACAAACAACCCAGCAAAGTAAACAGTGCTTACATTTATCTTCATACCAAACTGGTCTCATTGCTCTCCAGTCACCAGTCTTGAAATCTTCTGCATTACCTGCATCTAAAATTACTCCACCTGGTGTAGTTTCTCTCCAAGTTGTTTCATTTGTTATGTTAACCTTTCTTTCTTTATTCATTTCCCTTCACCTCCTCAAGTGCTCTCTTAACAGCCTCCATATTCTTTGGAACAACGTGAGGTTTATTAGCAAACTTATGCTTAAATGAAGCTTCAATGTCGTTTAAGAAAGTTTCAACTGGAATTACTCCTGTTATCTTAACAACAGCAGCAAGCATTGGAGTATTTGGGAAATATGCTCCAAGAGTTTCTTCTGAAATCTTTCTTGCATCTATTGTGTATACTCTACCATCGTATTTTAATTCCTTCTTAATTTCTTCTGGTGACTTTGCAGTATTAACAATTACTGCACCACCCTTTTTAAGTCCTGCTGTAACTGGTACAGCCTTAATTAATGTTTCATCAACAACAACTACATAATCTGGTTCATAAATGTTACTATGTATTGATATTGGCTCATCACTTATTCTGTTGTATGCAGTTATTGGTGCACCCATTCTTTCTGGGCCGTATTCTGGGAAACCTTGAATATACTTTCCAGTATTAAAAGCTACTTCTGCAAGTAATAGTGAAGCTGTCTTTGCCCCTTGGCCACCACGACCATGCCAACGAATTTCAACTAGCTTTGACATTAAATTATCCTCCCTTCACACTCTTTTATATAACAGAAAATTCTGAACAAGCCTGTTATAGTATAATTTGTACTCCTTGTACTATAACAGCACGTAAATGCCTTATAATACAAGGCTTTTCAATACAACAGCCTGTCAATTAAAATTGTAACAGACTAAAAAAATCCTGTCAATAAACTTAACTAAAAAATTCGACTTATCTAAAAATTTGTTAATTCATTAACATTTTAATGGCAAAATAAAAGAACAAGTAAACCTTGTCCTTTTATTAAAAGATAGCCCATTCTAAAAGAAATATAAGCCCTATTCCAGGTATTCCAAGCACTCCAGCACAAAAGGCTGTAAATATATTAAGAGGAATTGTTATGTTAAATTTTTGTCCTATTATATTTGCTGCAAAAATTATAAGGGCACCTATTGCTGTTTTTAAAACAAATTTAATAACTATTAATGATTTCTCCTTCAATGCCATAACAAATAAAAATAATAGAAATATAATTAATACATATATGATGACATTAATATCAACTTGTAAAGGCATATAACTCCTCCTATGAAGATTGTTTGTTATATTTATATGCCTTAATAGTTAACTATATTATTAATTCTTTTTGCCACTTTGAATAGATAACTTAATCTTGCAAATTCGGCCTTTTCTTTATATATTGCATAATCTATCATATCTGGGTCAGTTGAATACATAAAGGTTTCCTGTGCACTTTTTATTTCTGAAATAACCCTTTCTATTTCACTTTTTACCTCCAATAATTCCTTATTTTCTTGAACCTTTGGAGAACTTATAACCCTTATTGCTTTTTCTAATAAATCGATGGTTGAAACATGTCCATCCATTTTAACCCCTCCTCCGCATTTTACATCTACATTATTGACAAGTTAAGGAGAGTTTATACAAAAAAGAAACTAAGGTATAAAATTATTTTTATGTAGTATAAGCATAATATTGTACTAAAAACATCTACAGCCTTAAAAACTTACTACTCCAAATCTTATTATTCCCTCTACACCATCATTTTGTAATATACTTTTTTATTGTTCATTATAAGAACAACAATATAGAATTTAGTATTGTGTTGTTATAGTTTTTAATATGATTTTATGCTATAATTATCTTAAACGTTTAAGTATAATGAAAAGGAGAGAGAAAAAAATGGATTGGAAGCAAAGCATCTATTCTGATGGTTCAAGGGAATTTTTAAGCAATCCTAATCCAAGATTAGGAGAAACAATTAAAGTTAGTCTTAGAGTTTTCAAAGATGCACCTATTAAAGCTGTATTTTTAAGATACCTCCCAAATGGAGAACATCATATGATAGAAATGAAAAGAGAAGGGGACGATGATATATTTGCCTACTATAGCACAGATTTAAAAATAAGTGAAAAATCAATTAATTACCGTTTTATGATTGCAACTGAGGATGATGTGTATTATTATAATCAACTTGAGGTTACAAACTACGACCCAAACGAACACTATGATTTTAAGATAATTGCAGATTATGAAAACCCTGAATGGGTAAGAGATTGTGTTTTTTATCAAATATTCCCTGACCGATTTTATAACGGAAATCCAGATAATGATGTAAAGGATGAAGAATATTTTTTAGATGGGCATCCTACTTCAAAACAACCTTGGGGCAAAAAACCTGTAGAATATAGCGAAGGACACTGTTTAGATTTTTATGGTGGCGATTTAGAAGGAATAAAACAAAAAATTCCTTATTTAAAGAAGTTAGGTGTCAACGCAGTTTACATTAATCCAATATTTTGGGCACCTTCACATCATAAATACGATTGTATAGATTATTTTCAAGTTGATCCGCACTTTGGAGGAAATGAAGCATTAAAGGAATTAGTTGAAGAGCTCCATAAAAATGATATGAAAATTATACTTGATATATCTGTAAATCATACTGGTTCAGGGCATAGATGGTTTAATAAAGAAGGATTTTTTGATAAATCAACTGGTGCATATAATGATAAAAACGCTGAAGAAAGAGAATACTATTATTTTGATGAAAATGGAGAATATTTTAGGTGGATGGGGGTAGACACTCTCCCAAGTTTAGACTACCGTTCTCAGAAATTAAGGGACATTATATATAGAAAGCCTAATTCTGTTCTTCAAACTTGGTTAAAACCTCCATACAATATAGATGGTTGGAGACTTGATGTTGCAAACAATATGGCAAGAAAAGATGAAATAGATGTATCTAATGAAGTTTGGATTGAACTAAGACAACATTTAAAGGAAACAAAATCAGATATGTATCTATTGGCAGAACATTGGGCAGATACTTCAAAGTATCTTCAGGGAGATAAATGGGATGCTGCGATGAATTATTATGGATTCCAAAGACCTGTTAGAGATTTTATTGGTGATATAGATGTTTATCTAACAAGAACCCATATACCTTTAAAAAGCAAACACAAAGACGCTGTAAAACTTGCAAAGCAACTTAGTCAGCATCTTGCACAACTTCCATATCAAGTTAAGATGAATCAGTTTAACCTATTAGACAGCCACGATGTACATAGACTTCATATAATGCCACATATAGATTTTGAAACTTACCGTTGTGCTGTTGTTATGTTATTTACTTTCCCTGGAGTTCCTTCTATCTATTATGGTGATGAAGTCGGAATTGAAGGAGATCTGCGTTATGGTGAAGGCTGTAGATACTGTATGCCTTGGGAAGAAGACAATTGGAATAAAAATCACTACAACCTATATAAAAAATTAGCTCACCTTAGAACCAAAGAAGATGTCTTAAAAAACGGCGGGTTTAAAATTATTTATGCAGAAGGTTCAATTATTGCCTTTGCAAGATTTAATAACGAAAAGGCATTTATAACTGTTGTATCAATGGAGAATGCAGATAAAGAGATTTCTATAAACGGAAGACTCATTGGAATAACTGATAAGAGTAGTATAAATGAAGTATTTAGTGAAAAAAATGCTTATATATGTAAAGATGGCATTGTAAATTTAAAAGTTAGTGCCAATAAAGCATATTTATATGAAATAACTTTAAAGCCCTAAGATACCTTAGCAAAACACAATATTACCCTACAAATTTATTATTACAAATCCTGAAGAGAAGATATAGTTTATCCAAAATAATACGATAACATTAATGTAAATATAAGTTTATGGGGGTAATATTTATGAATGATAAACCTAAATGCTTTGAGGCAATAGAATTAATCAAAAACACCTGCAAGGGCAAAAATCAACCTCAATGTAAAATGTGTAAATACTATATATGGTTTAAAATGGGAGATGAAGATACAGCAGTAAATATTATAAAAACTTTACTACAGGATGAGTAAGGAAGGTTTAAACCTCCCTCAGATTGTTGACAAACCCATTTGTTAGCTAAATTTTGAAAAAGCCCAATGAAAGGATTTCAATGGGCTCTTTCATGAGCTTTAGCAATTCTTAGCTTTTCGAATTTGGAAAAGTCCGTAATTCGGCACAGGACGTGCCGATCCGAGCGGCCATCAGGACGATGGCATTGCGAGGGTAGGACTTTTTTCAAACAAAGAAAAGCTTAGAATTGATTAGCGAAATGAACGAATGCCCAAGAAATCCTTCATGGGGCTAATCAATATATAAATTTTTCAACAGCCTGAAGAAAGGTTTTAAACCTTCCTCATACATTTTTTATACAAAAATCCATAAAATCATATATAAAACTATCCTTAGCCTCATCTAAATATATAAAGTTAAACTCCCTATATATACGTATATCTTTAATTGGAACCTCTTTTAAAGTTCCAATCTTAAGCTCTTTTTTTATAGCCTCTCGCGATATTATTGTATAACCTAAGTTAGCCTCAACCAATGATATTATTGCATTGATATTACCTATCTCCATATGAATATTTATATCTTTAATATCATACCCTGTTCCTAAAACAATTTGTTCAAATATCTTTCTTGTACCAGAACCCTTTTCTCTTAATATTAAATTGCCCTTTATAACATCCTTTATATCTACCTCTTTTTTATCTGCAAAATAATGTTCTGGAGAAACAGCTAATATTAGCTCATCATCTTTAAATTTGCTATAACAAAATTTTTGTTTATCAAAAGGCCCCTCAACAACAGCAAAATCTAATTTCCTCTTTAACAATTTATCTTCTATATCTTCTGTATTATACACCTCAAGTAAAATTCTAATATTGGGATTTTGCTTTTGATATTCTGCTAATATCTTGGGCAATACATAACCCCCAATTGTCATACTTGCCCCTACTTTATATGTTCTATGTATTCCCGATTTATTTTTAATCTCATCTAATGCTTTTCTATATAATGCATCTATATCCTGTGCATATTTAAATAATATTTTACCTTCTTCAGTTAATTCTATATTTCTTCCTATTTTCTTAAAAAGTTTAGTACTATAATATTCCTCGAGCAACTTAATATGATTAGATACAGCAGGTTGAGATAAATTAAGATATTCAGCTGCATTTGTATAGTTTTTAAATTTTGCAAGGGCAATAAACGAAACCAACTTTACATCCATCAAATTTACCATCCCCACACACTTATCATAAAAATACATAATTATTATAACATATTGTTATAGTTTTATAATAAATCTTTTATTGTTTATACATATGTGTGGCTTTAATATTATATTTGTTAAAACTTTTGCAAAAGGAGATGACATTATGGAATGGATTAGAAAAAATTATCAAGGAATTCTTCTATCTCTTATTTTATCTATTATAGCCTTTAAACTTGGTAAAATGTTCCCTATAATAGGTGGGCCTGTGTTTGGAATTATTTTAGGAATTCTTATTAATAATACAATAGGAAAACCACAAAAGTCTCAAGAAGGGATAAAATTTACTTCTAAAAAAATTCTCCAATGGGCAATCATTGTT
Organism: Caloramator sp. ALD01; assembly: GCF_000472625.1. Lineage (NCBI taxonomy): Bacteria > Bacillati > Bacillota > Clostridia > Eubacteriales > Clostridiaceae > Caloramator > Caloramator sp. ALD01. The sequence goes on along the minus strand of NZ_AXAA01000047.1, from coordinate 1,734 downwards.
CTTGGTGCAAGTTTAAATATAAAACAAATTTATGAAACGGGTATTGAATCATTATCAGTTACTTTTATTACTCTTTCAGTCGCCTTTATTACTGCATTTGTCTTTGGAAAGCTTCTTAATATACCATATAAATTAAAATCCCTTATAGGCGTTGGAACTGCAATATGCGGAGGTTCTGCAATCGCTGCAATATCTCCTATAATCGAAGCAGATGAACTGGAAGTTGCTTATTCAATATCTACAATATTTTTATTTAATGTTATAGCTGTTCTTATTTTCCCTTCACTTGGTCACATAATTGGATTTGATGATAAGCAATTTGGACTTTGGGCAGGAACTGCAATTAACGATACATCCTCTGTTGTAGCAGCAGGATACATATACAGCAACGCTGCAGGTGCCTATGCTACAATTGTTAAACTTACAAGAACAACAATGATTATCCCTATTTCATTAATCTTTGCAATTATAACTTCAATACAAAAGAAAAAAGAATCAAAACAAAATCAAAGTGTAAATTATAGCTTTAAAAAAATATTTCCTTGGTTTATCATTTGGTTTTTAGTAGCTTCTATTTTAAATACAATTGGATTATTTCCAAAAGATATAATTTCATATATAAACACAATCGGTAAATTTATGATTGTTATGGCACTTTCTGCTATAGGACTTTCAACAGACTTTAAAAAGATACTTCAAACAGGCATAAAACCTCTCTTATTAGGTCTTATTGTTTGGTTTTCAGTCGCAGTCTCAAGTATAATAGTTCAAACTTGGAAATAGCATTTTTTGAAAATATAGATATAACAACTGCAACCAACAAAATTAATGAGGAAGGTAAAAAACCTTCCTCATACTTTTTAAAATTACAACTAAATTTTATATCTTGCCATTATAAATTCATCTGCATATTCTCCATTTTTTATGGCTGCATATTTTTTTGTTCCCTCTATTTGGAATCCTAAGGACTTATAGAGATTTATTGCCCTTTCATTATCCACAAAAACAGAAAGTTCAACTCTTACAAGCTTTAGCCAATTATCAGCAAGGTCTAACACTTCTTTAAGCAGGGCTTTCCCTATCCCCATTCCTTGATAGTCTTTATGTACCATAATCCAAACACTTGCAGAGTGTCTTGCCCTAAGACTTGCATTTATATGGAGTCCAACAACTCCAAAAACCTTCTTTTCAACCTTATTAACCTCTGCAACAAGTATATGATCATTAGCTCCTAATCCTTTAATAAAATCCTCTGTTTTATTTATTCTTTCACTTTTGATTCCCAAAATTGTTTCCCTAACCCCATCCATTCTTCTCATTTCGTTTATAGCCTCAGCATCTTCAAGTCTTATTGGCCTTATAAGATAATCCATAATAATCCCCCTATTCTTTTTTATTAACAATACACCCAAGCGAAATGATTGTAAATTTTGAAAAATGTCACATTTCACTTGGGTGGGAGACCTCCGAAAAAATATTATGGTATAATAAATATGCATAAATATTTTTTTGGAGGTCTTTTATGTTTAATAAGAACAATCAACAAATTGATATTATGACAAATATGATATATGAAAAATTAGTACCTAAAGATCATCTTCTTGTTAAAATAGATTCAATTATTGATTTTTCTTTTGTATATGATATCGTAAAAGAAAAATATAGTGAAAACAGAGGAAGAAAAGCCTATGATGCAGTTATTCTTTTTAAATTATGTTTGCTTGAATACATCTA
>NZ_AXAA01000046.1:0-10959 GCF_000472625.1 Caloramator sp. ALD01 | reverse complement strand
GGAAGAATGGAAGGAGTAAAAAATGTAGCTAAAAATCTAATATCTTTAGGTGCTGATATGTCAATGATAATTAAAGCTACAGGACTTACTGAAGATGAAATAAATAAGATAAAATCAGAGATGAACAATCAAGTACATTAATTAAAAAGATAAATACCTTAAAGGAGGAAGTGGCAGAAANNGCTGCTTCCTCTTTTTAACTGGCATCCTCATCACTTATAACATATCAAGATTTTGAATGTAGTAGCATAAAATACAAAATCCTGCTAAAATAATAATAAGGAATTGGAGGTAGATACTATGAATGATGAATTTAGAAATACTGTTGAAGGTGAAACTGCTGCAGAAATATATGATGAAAATTTTATAATTCCACCTAAATTTGATTTCGTGTTTAAGTATATATTTGGTGACGTTAAACATAAAAGAGCATTAATTTCATTCCTCAATGCTGCATTAAAAATTCCTAAAGAAGAGCTTGAGGGGTTGGAAATTTTGAATCCAGAGCTACCTAAGGACTATAAGGAAGATAAAAAGGGGATACTGGATGTAAGAGTAAAAACTAAAGATGGAAAAGAAATAGATATTGAAGTTCAAATACTGCAAAGTAAGTTTATGCCTGAAAGAACTTTGTTTTACTGGGGGAAGATGTATACTCAGCAAATAGAATCAGGACAAGATTACACAAAGCTTAAAAAGTGTATTACAATAAATATAGTAGATTTTGATGTAACTCCGCTTAAGAAACTAAATTCAACCTTCCATATATTTGAGGATGAAACTAAATATAAATTAACAGATGTTTTAGAAATACACTTTTTAGAACTTAAAAAGTTGTACGATAATGAGATTCCAAAGGATGAAAATGACCCATTAGTAATGTGGATGGAATTCATAGATGGTAAACGGGAGGTGATCGATATGATTTCAAGAAAAAATGAAGATATAAACTATGCATATGACCTTTTAAAAGTTATAAGTAAGGATAAGGAAGCAAGAATGGCGTATGAAGCAAAGATGGCAGCATTAAGAGATGAAAAAACCAGATTAGTTGAAGCAAAAGAAGAAGGAAGAATGGAAGGAAGAAATGAAGGAATAGAAATAGGAATGAAAAAGGAAAAAATAAATGTAGCTAAAAATTTAATATCTTTAGGTGCTGATATGTCAATGATAATTAAAGCTACAGGACTTACTGAAGAAGAAATAAACAAGATAAAATTAGAGATGAATAATCAAGTACATTAATTAAAAAGATAAATACCTTAAAGGAGGAAGTGGCAGAAAACGCTGCTTCCTCTTTTTCAATTTAAGTAAATTATAAGGAGGAATAGACAATGGCAATAGAAATCCTTAAAGACTTCGAAGAATACCTAATCAAAGAAGGTAAGATGCAAAAGACCATAATCTCATACACAGGTGATGTTAAGATGTTCTTAGATTACCTTAAAGATAAGGGCATAGCCTTCAATGGTAATCTAAACCGTTTCTACATTACATCATACAAAGACCATCTCCTCAAAGAAAACTACACCATAAGCACCATAAATAAAAAGATAAATAGTCTAAATGCCTTCAACCAATTTCTAATTCTAAATGGACTTTGCCATGAAAGAGTGGTAGCTCCAAATAAAGATAAAATAAAAATAGCAAAAGGAAGTGAAGGAGAAGTTGAAATATATTCAGATGAAGAAATAGAAAAGATACTCTTCTACATAAGCGATAATAACAAGGTAAGTCAAAGGGATAAACTAATAATCATGCTCTTACTCTTTACAGGAGTTAGAGTGAGTGAACTAGTAAATATAAAGGTAGCAGATGTAGATTTACTTTCATTAACACTAAGGATAGTAGGTAAGGGAGGTAAATACAGAGAAGTACCGATTAAGATAGAATTAAAGGATACCATAAAGGAATACATGGAAGGGGAAAGAAAGGAACATAAATTAAATCAAAGTGAATACCTGCTACTAACGCAAAGAGCAGAGAAGATTGACAAAGACACAGTAAATAAGCTCTTAAGAAAACATGGAAAGAAGCTAAACATCATCATGAAGCCACATAAGTTCAGGCATACCTTCTGCACAAGACTCATAAGAAAAGGGGTAGACCTAACTACAGTTGCAAAGCTGGCAGGACATGCAAACATACAAACAACAGCACAATTCTACATCAACACCTCAAGGGAAGATAAACAAAGAGCAATTGAACTTTTGTAATAGATATAAGAAAAATAAATCAACCAGAAGATGCAGTAAACCTTGTCAAAAACTTTCTTGAAGACAGTGACAGAGAAAAGCTCAGGCTCTGCTGCCTTGACACTAAAAACCAACCCTTAAGCATTTCAATAGTAAGCATAGGAAGCCTAAATTCAAGCATAGTTCATCCAAGAGAAGTCTTCAAAGCTGCAATTTTTTCAAATGCCGCATCAATCATACTCTTTCATAATCACCAATCAGGAGACCCAAAGGAAAGTGAAGAAGACATAAACATCACAAGGAGAATAAAAAAGAAGGAAACATCCTTGGCATAAACCTTCTTGACCACATCATAATTGGACAAGGCAAATACACATCATTAAAAGAGAAGGGAGTAATCTAAAATGTACAAACAAATCAAGGATAACATATACATAACAGTTGGCATACAAAGAATCATTCCACCAGACATACAAATGCTACTTCTAGACTTGTACAATAATCTTGAAGGAGAAAAAGATTACCTACAAGTATATCTCTTAAAGAGGGAAATACAAGATGGGAAAGTGGTACAAATAATAAGATATAAACAAGAAGTACCAGAATACAATGCTAAGTACATACTAGAATATAATGATGCAGTTAATGCAAAGGTATTCTTACAAAAGATAGCTGAGGGGAAAGATAGAGAAGTAATAGCTAAGGAGGTAGGCTATAAAAATTACAAGAGCATGGATATGTTTCTAAGAAGAAATGGCTACCATTGGGATAAGTACATTAAAAATTATGCTCTTCCAGATGAAGATGTAAAGGGAAATGTGGATGAAGAAATAGAAATAGCGGATATAAGAGCAAGACAAGTAATAAAACTGTTCTCAAAAGGTACAATGGATGTTAAACAAATAGCAAAGGAGGTTGGATTCATTGACCATAAGGAGCTAGCAGAATACATGAGAGTTAAAGGTTTCAAATGGGATGCATACATTAATAACTATGTTAAAAATGAAGATGTAAAAGAAATAGAAGATGAAGAAATAGATGCAGATGAAAGTACAATTAATTCTAAATTAATTGATGATGAATTCATAAATTACTTAAAGAAAAATGAGATAATCTTAAGAAGGTTAATTGAAGCAGAAAGAGATAAAGAAGAAGTGTTAACCATACCTAAATTTATAATAAAGGGGGTTGCAGTAACTAAATCAATCTACATGAAGGAACCATTAGCTCAATTAATTACAGATTACAGCAAAGAGAAGAAGGTAAATCAAAACCAAATTGTTGAAGTTGCATTAATTGAATTCTTTAAAAAGTACGGTTACAAAGCTGAAGTTGAATTAATTCTAAAAAGATAAAATCCATGAATTACAAATGTTGGTGTCCATTAGAAAACTTAAACATAAAATAAGCTAAAACAACCTAAAGATGATAAGAAAAAAGCTTAAAATAAATAAAAATCAACTAAAGAAGTAGCAATGTGAGTCTAAGAAGCCTTGAAAATCAAGGAATTTAAAGGATTAAATAATTTCAAAATTACATAGTAAAAATTGTTAAATATCGTTAGTTGGGAGTTAACACTTAAAACGCTGGAAAGTCAATGGGAAAGCTATCATCAGGTCTAAGAATTAACAGAGCTGGAGATGACGCAGCAGGTCTTGCAATCTCAGAAAAGATGAGAGGACAAATTAGAGGGTTTGAGCAAGCATCAAGAAACTCACAAGATGCTATATCACTTATCCAAACAGCAGAAGGTGCATTAAATGAAACTCACAGCATTCTTCAAAGAATGAGAGAACTTGCTGTTCAATCTGCAAATGATACGAATGTGTCAGAAGATAGAGAGGCAATTCAAACAGAAATTAATCAAATAGTGAGTGAAGTAGATAGAATTGCAAACACAACCGAATTTAATACAAGAAAATTGTTAAATGGATCAAGTGGGACTTCTGTTGCAAATGGTAATATTTTGGGTAGTGTTAATGTAACTTCTAATACTAAGCAGGAAACTTATACAGTTAATGCTTCAGCGGCTACATTAGCGAAAGCAGCAACTACAGGTACAAATACTGGTTCTACTGCATCTGCTACTGTAAAGGCTGCTGGTACATTAACGATAAATGGAGTAACAATTAGTGTAGGAGCTACTGATACTTATCAAATTCTTGCAGATAGAATTAATACATCTGTCTCAGGTGTTAAAGCTGATTTTACTGGTACAGGTTCTACATTAAAGATTTATACTGAAGACATTGGTGCTGATGCTAAATTGTCTATTGTTGCATCAGCGGATATAATACATGGTGTAGATTATTCAAATTCTACAAATCAAAATTATAGTGGTTCTAATGCGAGTGGCTTAACTGCAGCGAATTTCGGAATAGGTGCATTATTGGTATAAAATGGAAATAAAGTAACTGTTATAGGAGGAAATGCTGACGGTTTGAGCTTCGAATTAAAGAGCAATACAGCAGATACAACAATAACAGTAAATGGTTCTATTACGACACAAATTGGGGCTAATGAGGATCAGACCATGTCAATAAGTTTAAATGCAATGGCATCAAATAATTTAGGTATAGATAAATTAGATGTAACATCATATAATGGTGCCTCAGATGCTATAACTAAGATTAATGATGCTATAATTTCTGTTTCTCAAGAAAGAGAAAAACTTGGTGCTTACCAAAACAGACTTGAACACACAATAGCTAACCTTGGAACATCAAGTGAAAACTTAACAGCAGCAGAATCAAGAATTAGAGATGTAGATATGGCTAAAGAAATGATGCAATTTAGTAAAAAGAATATATTAACACAAGCTTCACAAGCGATGCTCGCACAAGCTAACCAAATACCACAAGGAGTACTACAAATATTAAGATAATAAATATACCAAAGGAGCAGAGAAAAATTGCTATGGCTCTTTTAATATAAGAAGGAGGTTCACACCATGGACATAGCTGCCCTATCAATAAGCCTAAACCAAGCAAAAGTAGCCCAAGAAACAAGCCTTGCAGTAATGAAGCTTGCAATGGAAACAGGAAAACAAACTGCTAATGAAACAGTTAAGATGATTGAAAAGAGTGTTGATCCAAACTTAGGAAGAATAATAGATGTAAGTGTTTGAAATTATGGATGATAAAGAAGAATTAATAAAAGAGCTTCAATGGGTAAAATATAGAATACAAATTCTTGATATGTTAGAGCAACGTTTATTAATAATGAGGCAATTAGCTGTTGAAGCTTTTGAAAATGACTTAAGTAAAGCTGAAAGAGAAGAAATAGGAAGGCAGATTCAAATAGATGTTAAACCTGTAGAATAACAAGGGGAAGGTGATGCTAAAAAGCAAAAGCCTTCCCTTTTAACATTTAAGCCAAAATGCTAAAGCTATATAAACAGTAGCATAAAATACAAAATCCTGTTAAAATAATAATAAGAATGTTGGAGGTAGATACTATGCCTAAAACTAAAAGGAATAAAGGAATGGATGTAAATAATACTAATATAATTAATACAAACTATGAAATAATACCACCTAAAATAGACTTTGTGTTTAAGCATATATTTGGTAATGAAAAGCATAAACAAATATTAATCTCATTCTTAAGTGCAGTTTTAAGAGTACCTAAGGAAGAGTTAGAAGGGCTTGAAATAATAAATAGTGAACTAATAAAGAATCATAAGAAAGATAAAAAGGGCGTACTAGATGTAAGAGTAAAAACAAAAGATGAAAAGGAAATAGACATAGAAGTACAAATTTTAGACAGTGGTTACATGGCAGAGAGAACACTCTTTTACTGGAGTAAGATGTACACACAGCAAATAGAATCAGGTGGAAAATACACAGACCTAAAAAAGTGCATAACCATAAACATAGTAGACTTTGATGTTACACCACTTAAAAAACTAAGCTCAACATACCACATATTTGAAGATGAAACAAAGTATAAATTAACAGACGTGTTAGAGATACACTTCTTAGAATTAAGTAAGCTTCATAATGATGAAGTACCGAAGGATGAAGACGATCCACTGGTAATGTGGATGGAATTCATAGATGGNAACAAGGAGGTGATTGATGTGCTTTCAAAGAAGAATGAAGACATCAAATATGCATACAATATTCTAAAGGTAATAAGTAAGGATAAGAAAGCAAGAATGGAATACGAAGCAAGAATGGCTGCAATAAGGGATGAAATGACTAGGTTGCATGTTGCTGAAGAAAGAGGAAGAATGGAAGGCAAGATAGAAGGGAAAAAAGAAGTAGCTGAAAGAATGTTAAGAAAAGGGATAGATGTTGAAACAGTTGCTGAAGTTACAGGGTTGCAAATAACAGATATCGAGGAAATAAGGAAAAATATGCTAAACTAAGGTAAAAATATGGATAAGGGGACTATAAAAAATGAAGATAACTTTTTAAAAATAATAAGAGAAGCTAAGAAAGCAAGAATGGCGTATGAAGCAAAGATGGCAGCATTAAGAGATGAAAAAACCAGATTAATTGAAGCAAAAGAAGAAGGTAGAATGGAAGGTAGAAATGAAGGAATAGAGATAGGAATACAGAAGGGAAAAAGATTGACTGCTGAAAAGATGTTAAGAAAAGGGTTGGATGTTGAAACAGTTGCAGAATTAACGGATCTTTCGATAAAAGAAGTTGAAGAAATTAAAAGGGATATGCTCCATTGAAATTAATAATTGATACCTTAAAAGAGGAAGTGGCAGAAAATGCTACTTCCTCTTTTAAACTGGCATCCTCATCACTTATAACATATCAAGATTTTGAATGTAGTAGCATAAAATATAAAATCCTGCTAAAATAATAATTAGGAATTGTAGGTAGATACTATGCCTAAAACTAAAGTAAATAAAGATAAAAATAAAGCAATGGATGTAAATAATACTAAAATAATTAATACAAATTACGAAATAATCCCACCTGAACAAAAGGTGCCACCCAGGTGAAATGTGACATTTTTCAAAATATGTTAAGTAGGAATTGTTAATAAAATTAGTATTATAACAATACTATATATCTAAAAAATAGTTATAATGAGGTGTTATTACTTTTTGTAGATAATCGTAAAAGACATAAAGTTCCACTATTAGTTAGTGGAACTTTATAATTATGGTGTCTTTAAAATTGTATTATGAAAAATATGGATTATTCACATTTCACCTGGGTGGCACTTATGAAGGTGTCTATTTCTTCTTTTATAACCTCAAGGGAGCTTCTCCAGAAATCTACTGAATGTAAGTCAAATCCCATCTCTTTTCCAAGGGTATATAAATCGTTTTTACCTGTTAATGATAATAGCTTTTTGTAGTCCTCTGCAAACTCACTTCCACGCTTTTTATATTCTGCAATAAGACCTCTAACAAATAGTTCTCCGAATGCGTATGGGAAGTTGTAGTAATTTGCGTCTGCATAGTAGTAGTGAGGCTTGTTTACCCACATATATGGATGCATATATTTTTCATCTAATGCATCTCCATAGGCCTTCTTTTGTGCATCAAGCATAATTTCCTTAAATTCCTCAACAGAAAGTGAATGGTCTTCACGTCTCTTAAATACCTCATCCTCAAATAAGAATCTTGAATATATATCAACTATAGTCTGAGTTGAACTTTGTAGAGAGTTTTCAAGTATAGCAATCTTCTCCTCCCTATTTGCTATCTTAAGTGCAGCGTCTATTATAAGTGTTTCGCAGAAGATTGATGCTGTTTCTGCAATAGGCATAGGGTAGTTTGAATTTAAGAAGGTTTCATCTATTAGGCAGTTTCCGTGGTATGCGTGTCCAAGCTCGTGGGCTATTGTTGTTACATTAGAGAAGCTTCCATCAAAGTTTGCAAGAATTCTGCTCTCTTTAATAGGATGTAGGTTATAGCAAAAGGCTCCCCCTCTTTTTCCTTCCCTTGGCTCTGCATCTATCCAATTTTCCTCAAAGGCTCTATCTGCAAAATCAGCAAGTTCGCTACTGAAGCTCTTGAAGTTCTCAACTATGAACTTTCTTGCCTCATCGTATGTAAACTTCATATCAACCTTACCAATTGGGGCAAACAAATCATAAAAGGGGAGCTTACCAGATTTGTGTCCTAAAAGTTCTGCCTTTTTCTTTAGATAATTTCTAAAGTATGGAAGATATTCTCTTATTGCCTCAAGCATTGCATCTAAAGTTTCCTTGTCCATTCTGCTGTTTTTTAGCGTCATATGTAGAGGAGATTCATAACCTCTTAATTTAGATAGATTAATAACCTCCCCCTTAATTCCGTTTAATGCAGCGGCAGAGGAGTTTTCTATCTTATGGTAGGACTTTAATTCTGCAAAGTAGGCAGTCTTTCTGACATACTCTTCTTCAGAATATGCCATATTTCTAACAACAGGAAGAGGAAGCTTCTTTTCTTCGCCCTCAAGTGATATTTCAACTGTGTGGGTTGAGGTTAAAAATTCCTGTAGTTTTGCCCAGGCACTTGAACCTGTGTTTTTCATTTTAGAAATAACTATTTCCTGTTCATCAGAGAGCATATGTTCTGCATCTTTAATTGATTCTTTTAAGATAAACTCGTGTTCCTTTATAAATTCGGAGGAGTTTATGATTTCCTCAACGTTTTCTAACTTAGACAGCCATTTTTTAAAGGCTACATCAAATTCAGTGGTTTCAGATATGGTTTTTTCTATCTTTTCAAGATACATAAGTGCCTTATTGTTTTTTGCATCAACACTTAAGGAAAGTTCAGAATAGGCAGCAATTTTATAAATTAAGCTTGATAACTCATTGACCCTGCCTAAAAAGAATTGAATTTTTTCCTGTGCATTTTCCTGTGAATTAAAGTTTTCTCTGCTCCAAGTTTTTAATTCTTCGATTAAACTTAAAACTTTATTGTTGTCCTCTAAAAACTCCCTGCTATCAAAGGAGGTATAAAGATTATCAAGGGACCAACGCATAAAATCACCTCTTTTACTAAATATTAACATATACATTATATATTATTTTTAGTAAAATTACCAGATAATATATTGATTTATTAATTTTTCAAACAAAATTAATTAAAAAGTCCCCTTAACGCTATTAAATGGTTGTTGAATGTTGCTTGACTTATAAATACATAAAATATAAAATGATTATATGGTAAAGCTAAGATTAGTTATGTAATCGGTATTTTTAAGGATTGGACAGCCCTTTGGGCGTGGGAGTCTATATTAATTTTAGAATTAACCACCAGGTCACAACTTCTTAAATTTGGAGATATTTTACCTATTTAAAATAACTACAAGAAAAATATACCATTTATATATAAAAAGGTAATATTTTTATATAATATGGGTATAATTTTGAATAAAAAAGATAGGAAGCGGAGGAGAAAGGATGGATTTTGCAGCAAATGAAAATAAGGAATTAATAAGACAGGTTGAAGAGGAAAAATATGCAAGAATACCAATAAAGACAAGGTTAATAATGGTTGGCGACCCAATTGAGGATATTGTGTATGAATATACCAAGGATGTTCTTCAAGAGGGAGATATAGTGTTTATTTCAGAAAAGAGTGTAGCAATCTCCCAAGGAAGAGCATATAAAATGTCTGAAATTAAACCATCAAGACTTGCAAAGTTTTTATCTAAATTCGTTTATAAATCACCACACGGTATAGGTCTTGGAATACCAGAAACAATGCACTTTGCTATAAAGGAATGTGGAGTAATTAGGATATTATTTGCAGCCTTCTGTGCAGCAATCTTTACAAAGCTATTTAAAATAAAGGGAGTATTCTATAAAATTGCTGGCCCAAAGGCAGCTTCAATAGATGGCCCAACATCAGGAACGATACCACCATTTAATCAATATGTTGTATTAGGTCCAAAGGATCCAGATGAAGCGGCAAAGAAAATTTCTGAAAGAATAGGTGCTAAGGTTTGTATTGTTGATATAAATGATTTAGGTGGAAATGTGCTTGGAGTATCCCATAAGGATATTGATAAGAATAAAATTGTTAAAATACTAAAGGATAATCCATTAGGACAAGGACATCAATCAACTCCAATAGGAATAATAAGAAGAGTAAGTGAATAATATTTTTGATTTTATCAAATCAGAGGAAAAAGCTTTAGATTTGTATATTTTGGTATAGCATATAAACTGTGAAGGATGTAAAAATGAAGTTCCTTCACAGTTTTTTATTAATAAATAAAATTTTATTCAGGTTGTTAAAAAAAGTTCATCTGTGATTAGATAAGTAATTCTTAAGCGTTTAGCTACTCAAAAAAATTTAATCGTTTCTTTGTTCGAAAAGTCATATCTTCACAATATTATCCTCTCTTTGATACCTTCAATCTGGGAACATCCTGTGCTGAATTATGTTTTTAAGTATAAATATTATGTTTGTACAGTTTATAAAATATACCTTTTTAAAATACCTTAAGAGAACTTTAAGAATAAACTGTCCATAATATTTGCAAAGGTAAAAATTTATCAGATAAAATATTTTAAGGCTCTTTGTCAATTGTTGGGGCGGGTATTCAATTAGAATGCCTGTCCTTTCTTGTTTGAGAGTGATTTTATAAAGATAGGTTGGATGGGGGAGAGTCCCCTGCAAAAAATTGCAGAACAAAAAGACCAACGGGAGTTGGTTTTCTAAAATTTGGTATTATAATTTACTTTAATTACAGCAATGAAGAATTCTATTTCTAAACCTATCAAAGTTTTTAAAGCCGAAGGCATTTCTTTTAATAACTTTAATTTTGTTATTAAAGCCTTCAGTACAAGCATT
>NZ_AXAA01000045.1:0-11309 GCF_000472625.1 Caloramator sp. ALD01 | reverse complement strand
TATAAGGAGGCGATAGTATGAAAAAGGGTGTTTTTGTTATTGCTGAACAAAGGGATGGAAATCTTCAAAAGGTTAGCCTTGAGCTTTTAGGTAAGGCAAGGGAGATTGCAGATAAACTTGATGGNGAAGTTGTGGCNCTTCTTCTTGGATATGAAGTAGACAAACTCACAGATACTCTAATACACCACGGTGCAGATAGGGTTGTATTAATAGATAACATTCACCTAAAACACTATACAACAGATGCCTACACAAAGGCAATTTGCGAAGTTGCAAAAAAGATGAATCCAGAGATAATATTCATAGGTGCAACCTACATAGGACGAGACCTTGGCCCAAGGGTTGCCGCAAGGCTTAAGACAGGTCTTACAGCAGACTGTACAGGCCTTGATGTAGATGATGAAACAAAGAACCTCCTTATGACTCGTCCAGCCTTCGGCGGAAATATTATGGCAACAATTGAGTGTCCAAACCATAGACCTCAAATGTCTACAGTAAGACCAGGAGTATTTAGCGTCCCCTGTGCAGATTATGAAAGAAGAGGGGAAGTTGAAAGGTTTGATATTAACATAAAAGAGGATGATATAAAGGTTAAGATTGAAGAGATAGTAAAATCAATGAAGGAGAAGATAGACATAACAGAGGCAGACATTATAGTATCAGGTGGACGTGGAGTAGGAAGCAAGGAAGGATTTACATTACTTAAGGAGCTTGCAGATACCCTTGGTGGAATAGTTGCAGGCTCAAGGGCAGCTGTTGATTCAGGATGGATTGAAAAGGATAGACAAGTTGGGCAGACAGGAAAGACAGTAAGACCAAAGCTATACATTGCCTGCGGCATATCAGGTGCAATTCAGCATCTTGCAGGTATGCAGGAGAGTGAATATATAGTTGCTATAAATAAGGATTCTGATGCACCAATTATGGCAGTTGCAGACCTTGCGATAGTTGGAGACCTGTATAAGGTTGTTCCAGAACTTATTAAGGAAATTAAGGCCTATAGACAATCCTGTGAAGTAATGTAGGGGGGATTTATTATGAAGGTATTTGTTGTAGGTTGTGGGACAATGGGCAGTGGAATAGCTCAGTGTTTTGCCCAAAGTGGTTTTAGTGTAGGGATGTATGATACAAAAGATGAGTATGTAGAAAGAGGGTATAACTTAATAAATAAGTCTCTAACTAAGCTTGTTGAGAAGGGAAAGATGGATGAGGATAAAAAGAACAGCATATTAAACAATATAACAAAATCAGTAAATATCGAAGATGCAAAGGATGCAGATTTGGTTGTTGAGGCTGTTTATGAAAATATGGAGGTAAAAAAGGATATATTCAGTAGGCTTGATGTAATATGTAAAGAAGATACAGTTCTTGCTACAAATACATCTTCTCTATCAATTACAGAGATAGCAGCAGCAACCAAAAGGCCAGATAAGGTAATAGGAATGCACTTTTTTAATCCAGCACCAGTTATGAAACTAATAGAAATCATAAGAGGTATTGCAACTTCTGATGAAACCTTTGAAAAAATTAAGGATATATCTATGAAAATTGGCAAAGAACCAATTGAAGTTAAGGAATCTGCAGGATTTGTTGTAAATAGGCTTTTAATACCAATGATAAATGAAGCAGTAGCTCTTCTTGCAGAAGGTGTTGCAACAGTAGAGGACATTGATAAAGCTATGAAACTTGGTGCAAATCATCCTATGGGACCACTTGAACTTGCAGACTTTATAGGGAATGATGTTAATCTTGCTATTATGGAAACTATATATAATGAAACAGGTGATTCAAAATATAGACCACACCCATTATTAAGAAAGATGGTAAGGGCTGGATACTTAGGCAGAAAGACAGGAAGAGGATTTTACACATATAAATAAAGAAATATAAAAAGGTGCCGATTAGGTGAAGGCGGTTTTATTCGCATCTCACCTAACTGGCACCTTTATTCACAGGCATTAAGGGCAGCTATTTGTCCTTCGCCTACTGCCTTTGCTATTTGATATGGCTTTCCAACAACATCACCTGCAGCATAAAGTCCCTTTATATTTGTTTCCATATTCCTATCAACCTTAACGTGAGGTCCATCCACTTCAAGTCCTGGTACAAGTGAAGTTAAAGGATAGCTGTCCTTTAGTACAAAGAAACCGTCAGCAGTAATTTCTCCATTTTCAAGAATTAACTTTTCGGCACTAAAGGAACCTTCAAATCTTAATGGTTTAGAATTTATAACTTCAATATTTTTATCTAAATTTGATAAATCTTCCTTCATCTGAGGTATAAAATATACTTTGCTACATACAGTTGCTAAAAAGTTTGCTTCTTCAATTGATTCGTGGTTGTATCCTACTACTGCTACAACCCTTCCCTTATATAGTGGGGCATCGCAGGTTGCACAGTAGCTAACACCAGAACCTAAGAACTTATCTTCATTTTCAATTGTCTTTTTAAAGTCAACACCTGTTGCAAGTATAACCTTTTTGGCTTCATACATTTCTGTTCCAGCTTGAATACTAAAGTGTGTTCCCATAGAATAAACAGCAAGAACGTTTTGATTAACTACAAAGGCATCTGTTGTTTTAAGATGGTCATTTAGCCTTTCCATAAACTCAGTTCCTGTTATGTTTGGTAAGCCTGCATAGTTTGGAATAGAAGGAGCCCAGAGGATTTTCTTGCTATCCTGCCCGAAAATTATAACCTTCTTGTTTCTTGCGTAGGCATTAATAGCAGCAGAAATCCCTGCTGGGCCTTTCCCGATTATTGCTATATCGTACATTATAGGTTTAGAGCTCCTCTTATTGCTGATTCTATTTGATCAGCTGGCCTAAATCCAACAAGTTTTCCAACAGGCTTACCATCTTTAAATAGAACAAGAGTTGGGATACTCATTATTCCATATTGGCTTGCAGTTACAGGGTTTTCATCAACATCAAGCTTAACAACTTTAACTTCGCCATCCATCTTTTGAGCAACTTCTTCTATAACTGGTGCAAGCATTTTACAAGGTCCACACCAAGTAGCCCAAAAATCTACAAGTACTGGAACATCAGAATTTAAAACTTCATTTTGGAAATTGTTATCAGTTACGTGCATTACCATATATATTACCTCCTGAATTAATATTCTTTTCATATACCCTTAAGGGGTATCCCTACTATTATAATACTCTTCATATAAAAAAATGTCAATATGATTTTTAAAATTATATATAGATTTTACCATAATTTATTATGTAAAGTAAAATTGATTTTTTTTCGATAATTCAAATAAGGGGGTGTGGTAATGAAAAAAATGTCTATGTTTTTGCTGTTTACCTTTATTATATCAATATTTTCTGTTTTTATGCCAAAGGCAGAAGCTTCTCAATTTAAAGTACAAATAACAGCAACAAAACTTTCTATAAGAAGCGGACCATCAACAAAGTATAGGATTGTAGGGTACTATACAAAGGGACAAGTAGTAGATGTAATAGGACAATCAGGAAGTTTTTACAAAACGAATAGAGGGTATATCTACAGTTGGTATACAAAAAGGGTACAGACAACATCTCAAAACAACGTAAGTAGAGGAACAATTTTTATACCTTTTAAAGTAGAGGTAACAGCAACTAATCTGACAATAAGAAGTGGACCTTCTATTATATACAAAGTAGTTGGATATCTTTCTAAAGGACAAGTAGTAGATGTAATAGGACAATCAGGAAGTTTTTATAAAACCAGTAGAGGGTATATCCATAGTGGGTATACTAAAAAACTTTTAAACTTAAAAGAAGGACCTAATGAAGGTAAGTACATTGTTATAAAGGAAGATACTCCTATTTTAAAAGGGATAGATGGAGTGGAGGATGAAAGATATGCAGTTAAGGGAAAGACATATAAAATTCTTGAGGATAGAGGAACATATTATAAAATAAGACAAGGTGCCACAGAGGGGTATATTTTAGCACAAAATGCACAAATTATAAATTACACGCCTAAGGAAAAAATAACGCTTGCTTGGCATTATGTTTATAATAGGGATGAAAATAAGAAATACTACAATATAAAAAATCCAGAAAGTAAATATATTACTAAAAATTCAGTAAGTATAGGGCTTGATGTAGTATCCCCTACCTGGTTTTATATTATAGGTTCTGCATCTAATTTAAACAGTATAAATGTTTTAGATAAGGCAGATTCTGAATATGTAAAAATAGCCCATAGAAATGGATATGAAGTTTGGGCACTGCTTGCAGAGTTTGATGCAGATAGAGCCTATGCGATGTTTACCAATAAAAGTGTTATGGATAGGGTTATAAATCAAGTAGTAGGTTATGCAGAAAAATATAATTTAGATGGCATAAACATAGATTTTGAGGGACTTGGGCTTAAAAACCAAGAGGGACTTATCACATTTACAAGGGAACTTACAAATAGACTAAAGGCTAAAAATCCTCTAATTAAGGTTTCTATTGATGTAACAAAGCCATCAACATCAGATAAATGGTCAAGATTCTATGACAGAAAGGCACTATCTGATATAGTCGATTATATGATGTATATGGCCTATGATGAACACTATAAAGGTTCACCAGTCGCAGGTTCTGTTGGTTCACTTCCTTGGGTTGAACAGGGAATAAATGAAATACTTGCCCTTAAAGTTCCAAAGGACAAGCTTATTCTTGGAGTGCCATTTTATTTAAGAGATTTTAAAGTGGCACAAAACACTAATCAAGCATTTGATTCAAATGTTTTGAAAATGCAGCAGGCAGTAGATATTATAAAACAATATGGAGGTAATATCTACTTTGATAACAATGCAAAACAGGATGTTGGAGAATATTTTGATAAGGATGGTAATAGGCATCTTGTTTGGCTTGAAAATGCAAAATCAATGGGGTATAGACTTGACCTTATAAATAAATATGATTTGAAGGGAATGTCGGCTTGGCAATTAAATTTTGAAACGGATGATATATGGGATGTGGTAAAGGAGAAGCTGAAGCGATAATGCTTCGGCTTTTTAATTTGTAAAAATTCTTTAATTTGAATCTTTCTTAAACAAAACATATCGTATATAATAAAAGAAATAATAAAAAAGGTGATGGTATGGAAATAATATGCCTTGTTGGGAAAAGTGGAACAGGAAAGAGCTACAAAGCAATGCAGGTTGCAAGCTTATATAATATAGATTGTATTATTGATGATGGGTTATTGATATATAAAGGAAGAGTTGTTGCAGGAGTGTCTGCAAAAAAAGAAAAAACAAAAATGGCCGCAGTCAAAAGGGCCATATTTTATGAGGATGAACATAGAAGACAAGTAAAGGAAAAATTAAATGAACTTAATATAGATAGAATTTTGATTCTTGCAACATCTTTAAATATGGTTGAGCATATAACTGAAGCACTAAATCTACCTAATAAATATGAAGTTATAAATATAGAAGACATTTCAACTAAAGAGGAGATTGAAACTGCAAGAAGGCAGAGATTAAAGGAAGGAAAGCACGTAATACCTGTCCCTGTATTTGAGATTAAAAGGAGTTTTTCGGGTTATTTTATAGATTCTATAAAAAACATAATAGTTAGGGATAATAAGAAGCAAAATGTAGAAAAAACTATAGTAAGGCCAACCTTTAGCTATCTTGGTAAATTTACAGTATCGGAAACGGTTATAAAAAATATAATTTCCTATATAGTTGAAAGGGAAACAGATGCCTTAAAGGTTGATACTATTAAGTTAGACAATAGGGAAGAAGGAATTGAAGTTGCAATATATGTAACTGTAAAGGGACTGTGTACTCTCAACCAGCTTGCAGAAACTATTATAAAAAAGATAAAGGAAGAGTTTGAATATATAACAGGAATAAACATTATAACTATAAGATTTATATATAAGGATTTGAAGCTTAGGTAGGTGTTTTATTATGTATAAATTTGAAGAATATACAGAAGGAATAGTTATAAAAAATACAGAAGATTTCAATATTAAACATATATTTGATTGTGGGCAGTGTTTTAGGTGGAATGAGCAAGAGGATGGAAGCTATGTTGGAGTAGCCTATGACAGGGCAGTAAGGATTTTTCAAAGGGGTAAAGATATATATATAAAGGGTGGAAGAATAGAAGATAAAAAATTATGGGAATATTATTTTGATTTAAAGAGAGATTATGGATACATTAAAAGCGAGCTCTCAAGGGATAAAATACTAAAAGAGGCAATAAGGTATGGAGAGGGTATTAGAATTTTAAATCAGGATATGTTTGAGATAGTAGTATCCTTTATAATATCAGCCAACAACAGAATACCAATGATAAAAAGAGCAGTTGAAAATATATCAAGAAGATATGGAAAAGAAATTGAATTTGAGGGTAAAACATATTATTCTTTTCCAACCCCAGATAGTTTAAAAAGAGCAAACATAAAAGAATTAGAGGAATGTGGAGTTGGTTTTAGAGCACCCTATATAGTAGATACTGTTTCTAAGATATACAATGGGGAAGTAGATTTAAATATCATAAAGGAACTTGATACTGATGAAGCCTTTAAAGAGCTAACAAAGCTTAAGGGAATAGGGCCAAAGGTTGCAGATTGTATTCTGCTCTTTTCTATGCAAAAGTATGATGCCTTTCCTGTTGACGTATGGGTTAAAAGAGTTATGCAACATTTTTATCTTGCACCAGATGTTAGTTTAAATAAAATACGTCAATTTGGAAGGGATAAATTTAAATTTTATGCTGGCTTTGCACAGCAGTATTTATTTTATTATGCAAGAGAATTTAAAGGGAAGGATGCATTTTAAGGAGGGGGACAATGCAAAATAAGAAGTACTATGTAGTAGAGGCAGGAGTATTACCTGAAGTATTTATTAAAGTTATGGAGGTAAAAAAGCTTTTAAATCAAGGAAAGTACAACAGAGTAAATGATGCAGTTAAAGAAGTAGGAATAAGTAGAAGTACCTACTATAAGTATAAGGACAGCATATTTGAGTTTTATGAAAACAAAACTCAAATACTTACACTTGCAATGATACTTGATCATATATCGGGTGTTCTTTCAAAAATATTAGATGTTGTTGCAAAGGCAAATGGGAACATACTTACAATAAACCAAAGTATACCTCAAGAGGATTTTGCAATGGTTTCAATGTCCATAGATACAATAGCCCTAAACCAAAATCCAGATGAATTAATTGATATCATTAAGAACCTGCCAGGAGTTAGAAAGATTCAGATTATAAAGTAATGAAATACATAAACCAGATTAGTCCCATAAGGAGTTTTTAGGCTTTTAATTTATATTAAAGATATGGCTTAAAAACTTTATGGGACTTTTTTATTAAAATCAATTATAAATATATAGTTTATAAATGCATAACTTTATAATACTTGGCAATAATATTAGATGTGTATGAATTGGATAATATTAAAATAAAAAGAAAAAATGCAAATTCAAGTGAAAGAAGTAGATAATTAAACTAAAATTACGATAATATGGAATACATAAAGATTTAGCTAATATTTACAGAGTTGATTATAAAATAAAAAATATTTAATATTATAAGTGTGATTAGCACTCGTACATAGTGAGTGCTAACAAACAAAGATAACAAAAAAATTTACATAAAAATATAGTCTAAGGAGGGGTTAGAATGAATCTTAGACCACTTGGTGACAGAGTAGTAATTAAAAAGATTGAAGCTGAAGAGACAACTAAGAGCGGAATTGTTCTACCAGGTTCAGCAAAGGAAAAGCCACAAATGGCAGAAGTTATTGCAGTAGGACCAGGGGGATATGTTGACGGAAAAGAAGTAAAGATGGAAGTAAAGGTTGGAGATAAGGTAATATTCTCAAAATATGCAGGAAACGAAGTTAAGATTGATGGTGTTGAGTACACAATCCTAAGACAAGATGATATCCTTGCAATAGTAGAATAATTTTAAAGGGGGTAGAGAAATATGGCAAAGGAAATAATGTTCGGTGAAGAAGCAAGACGTGCAATGCAAAGAGGTGTTGATAAGCTTGCTAACACTGTTAAAATAACACTTGGACCAAAGGGAAGAAACGTTGTACTTGATAAGAAGTTTGGTGCACCACTTATAACTAACGACGGTGTATCAATAGCAAGAGAAATAGAATTAGAAGATCCATATGAAAATATGGGTGCTCAACTTGTTAAGGAAGTTGCAACTAAGACAAATGATGTTGCAGGTGATGGTACTACAACTGCAACACTACTTGCACAAGCTATAATAAGAGAAGGATTAAAGAACGTTACAGCTGGTGCAAACCCAATGTTAGTTAGAACTGGTATTAAGAAGGCTGTTGACGTTGCTGTTGATGAAATAAAGAAGATATCAAAGCAAGTTAACGGTAAGGAAGACATAGCAAGAGTTGCATCAATATCAGCTGCAGACGAAGAAATAGGTCAACTTATAGCTGATGCTATGGAAAAGGTAGGTAACGAAGGAGTTATCACAGTAGAAGAATCAAAGACAATGGGAACAGAACTTGAAGTTGTTGAAGGTATGCAATTTGATAGAGGATACATCAGCCCATATATGGTAACTGATGCTGAAAAGATGGAAGCAGTTTTAGACGATCCATTCATATTAATTACAGACAAGAAGATATCAAATATCCAAGATATTCTTCCAGTTCTTGAACAAATCGTTCAACAAGGAAGAAAGCTACTTATCATAGCTGAAGACGTTGAAGGTGAAGCACTTGCAACACTTGTTGTTAACAAGCTAAGAGGAACATTCACTTGTGTTGCTGTTAAGGCTCCAGGTTTTGGTGACAGAAGAAAGGAAATGCTACAAGACATTGCTATCCTAACAGGTGGTCAAGTAATTTCAGAAGAACTTGGAAGAGACCTAAAGGAAGCAGACATCACAATGCTTGGACGTGCTGAAAGAGTTAAGATTACAAAGGAAAATACAACTATCGTAAACGGTAGAGGAGATAAGGAAGAAATTAAGGCAAGAGTTGCTCAAATAAGAGCTCAAATAGAAGAAACTACTTCAGACTTCGATAGAGAAAAACTACAAGAAAGACTTGCTAAGCTTGCAGGTGGAGTTGCAGTAATCAAGGTTGGTGCTGCTACTGAAACAGAACTTAAGGAAAAGAAACTAAGAATAGAAGACGCTCTAAATGCTACAAAGGCTGCTGTAGAAGAAGGTATAGTGCCAGGTGGTGGTACAGCATACATCAACGTAATTCCAGCAGTTGCAGAACTTGCTGAAAAGGAAACAGAACAAGACGTTAAGGTTGGTATAAACATAGTTAAGAGAGCACTTGAAGAACCAGTTAGACAAATAGCTGAAAACGCTGGATTTGATGGTGCAGTTGTAGTAGAAAGAGTTAAGGCATCAGATAAGGGTGTAGGATTTGACGCTCTACACGAAAGATACATCAATATGATTGAAAACGGAATAGTTGACCCAACTAAGGTTACAAGATCAGCACTTCAAAACGCTGCATCAGTTGCTTCAACATTCCTAACAACAGAAGCTGTAGTTGCTGAACTTCCAGAAAAGGAAAAGGCTCCAGCAATGCCAGGCGGAATGCCAGATATGTATTAATAAAATATAGGGATTGCCATAAGGCAATCCCTTATAACTTATATACTATAAAAAAGGATTGCCCAAGGGCAATCCTTTTTTATAGTAATATTCCTGCTATTGCTGCATTTAAAAGTCCAACAAGTGTTCCACCAATTAGAGCTCTAACTCCAAGTTTTGCAATATCTGAACGTCTATTTGGTGCAAGACCACCAATTCCACCTATTTGTATTGCAATTGAGCTTATGTTTGCAAAACCACAAAGTGCATATGTTAAAAGTGTTATAGTTCTCTTATCTAATGCACCTGTTTTTACAAGTTCAGCAAGATTTGCAAAGGCAAAGAATTCATTTATAACTATCTTTTGGCCAAGTAAGCTTCCAGCTTGTATTATATCCTTAAATGGTACACCTATTATGAAAGTAAATGGTGCAAACACTCTTCCCATTATCCATTCAAGGCTTAGATTGCTCATACCTATAAGTAATCCAAACTTAGCAATTATATAATTTATTAATGAAACTAAAGCTATAAATGCAAGTAGCATAGCACCAACATTTAAACTAAGTTGAAGTCCTTCAGCAGCACCACGTGCAGCAGCGTCAATAACATTTGCGTCCATCTTTTCAAAGGTCATATCAACTTTTCCCTTTGTCTTTGGCTCTTCTGTTTCAGGAAGCATTATCTTTGAAATCATTAAGCTGGCTGGTGCAGCCATAAGGCTTGCTGCTATTAGGTGCCCTGCATCAATTCCCATTGCAATATACCCTGCCATAACTCCACCTGCAACAGTTGCCATTCCACCAACCATTATTGTAAGTAGCTCTGAACGAGTCATATCATTTACGTATGGTTTAATTAGAAGTGGAGCTTCTGTTTGTCCAAGGAATATATTTGCAGTATTTGAAAGTGATTCAGCACCTGATGTTCCAAGAAGCTTTAGCATTATCTTTGCAAGGAATGATACAACAGCCTGCATTACTCCAAGATAATAAAGTACGCTCATTAGGGCTGAGAAGAATATTATTGTTGGAAGTATTTGTAGTGCGAATATAAGTCCAAATTTGTTTGTATCAATCAAGTCACCAAATAAGAATGTTGTTCCATACTTTGTAAAGTCAAGTAACTTAGTTACTCCTCTACTTATAACATCAAATATTTTTTGACCTGTAGGCCACTTTAAAACTACAAGTGCAAATACGATTTGGATAGTAAGACCCTTAGCAACTAAAATCCAGTTTACTTTTTTCTTGTTTTCGGAAAGCAAGAATGCAGTTCCAAGAAGAACAATGACCCCGATTAAACTCATTAATTTTTCCATACTTATCTCCTTTCTTGTTTTATTAAAACAACAAGTTATAATTTAATACAGAATTCGACAAATTTCAATACATATATAAATAGTTCTAAATTTAAAAGTGTTTTAAATTGTTACACAAAATAAACAAATGAAATAATTTTTATGGTAAATTTAAGTTGAACTTAAATTCGGCAAGTGAACTTTAAAAAAGTTTCTACTTGCCATTTTTGTTTTATTTATGAATAAATTTACATTTATTATAGCATTTTAGACCGTTAGGTCTTTTTTTGAGTATACTTAATAAACCCAAATATTATTTGGATTTTTAAGGTAATTTATTTTTTTATTTTACTATTATGTGTATACTGCTATCATTTTTCTACTAAATACATGTATTTGTTTTTGAATATGAGTAATGATTTTTTCTAATAAGCAATTATTTGAAAAACTTAAATATCTATAATAT
>NZ_AXAA01000044.1:0-11658 GCF_000472625.1 Caloramator sp. ALD01 | reverse complement strand
GGTTTCCTAAACCGTGTGTCGGAGGTTCGAATCCTCTCAGGTGCACCAGGAAAGTCCTTGAAAATACTACATTTCAAGGACTTTTAATTTTTACCAAAATGACAACAGACAAGCTAATGACAACCAAATGACAACATGAAAAAAAGAAGGCTGTTTTTATGCCTTCTTTTGAAATAAACTTTCTAATTTTTGTACTGCCTCTTTTTGCATATTAGGCAAAACATGAGAATATATATCTAAGGTTACAGTTACTTGAGAATGACCTAATCTTTCCTGAACAATTTTTGGATTTACTCCTTGTTGCAATAACATTGTAGCATGAGTATGACGCAAATCGTGAAATCTTATCTTAGGATAATTGAGTTGTTTTACAAGCTTAGCAAATTTTGATGAAACGTAGTGTGGATCCATTGGTCTACCATCTTCCCAGGCACATACAAAGTTTTCATCTTGATAGTTTTCACCAAACAATAATTTATATTCAAGTTGCTTTTTTCTATGTTCTTTTAATTCTTTTATAGTAAAATCCATTAAACTTATATTTCTAATTGACTTATCAGTTTTAGGCGGTTTTATAACTAATTTGCCATTTAGTCTTTGCAAAGAATTAACTACTGAAATTGTTCCATTTGAAAAGTTTATATTATCCCATTTTAAAGCACATATTTCACCTTGACGCATTCCTGTAGTTAATGCTAATAAGGTTGGTATATATATTGGAGTTTCTTTTATATCATTTAAAAACTTGTTAGCAGTATCAGAATCCCAAACAGACATTTCTGTTTTCTTAACTCTTGGGGCAGTTACAGCTTCAGTAGGGTTATTTATAATCATTTGCCACATTACAGCATGTTTTAATGCCAAATGCAGCATTCTATGGATTTTTAAAATTGTACTGTTGGAAAGCCTACCTTCATCAATTAATACTGAGTAAAATTTTTGTATATGAGCAGGTTTAATTTGATTTAATTTATTGTGACCGATATAATTATTTATGGTATTGCAAAATTCTTTATATCTTATGAATGTTTTAGGAGCAACATTTACTTTTGCATAAGTTTCGAGCCAGTGGTCTAAAAATTCTTTGAGACTTATTTTTTCTGCTTCAAAATATTCTCCTTTTTCAATTTTTGAAATATACTCAGCCAGTGCCTTTTCAGCTTCTTTTTTTGTCTTGAATCCACCAATTGACTTTTGTTTTCTCTTATTTGTGATTGGGTCTCTACCTATATCTACTACTATTTGATACCCAGCTCCTCTTTTTCTAATGTGTCCTCTCATTATTTATCATCCTCCTGCTTATATTCTATATTGTCATCTCCTTTATTACAGCAGGAAGTTTCTTCCCTATTCTGTTGACAGAGAGGAAAATTTTGCATAAATACTACAGATTCATAACTCATACTTTTTATAATCATCTGAGACACCCCCCTAATCAAAACAAAAGCGAACATGTGTTCGATTTTATAATAACACATTTTGTCCTTTTTGTTAATATTTCAACGTAAAAAATATTTCTCCTATTTCTGTAAACTGAAACAATTAGTCAAAATACGACAAAAATGCTCAGTGTATAACACACTGAGCATTTTAAGCATTTAAATTAAAAACCTGATACATTAACAATTTTATATGAATGCACATTATCTTCCAAAATAATTGCTTTAAAGTTCCATGTCTTACCGGGTTCAAGGTTGTTTATATTATCAATAGTGCTGCCAACTTGCTGGCCATTTTTATCATAAAGATTAATTTCTACTTGAACATAACTAAATGTCTTATCTGTATTGTTTTTTATTTGGCCTGTGATATATCCGTTAAATCCATCTTGCTTAAATGTGTGATTTAAAACCTCTAAATCTGGCTTTGTTTCTTTCTGTGCAATTTTTTGAGTGGTTTGATTTGATGTGTTAGTTGTGTTTGTGATATTAGTTTCACTGGAATTTGCGGCAATTCCAATTAAAATAAATACAGCTAATACCCAAAACCACCACCTTTTCCAAAGCGGCTTTCTGGTTTTTGATTTTGGTTCTTCCATTTATAAAACCCCCTTCTTTTATTTTACCCAATCTATAGATTGAGTTGATAACTTAATCTTTTTTTGTTTGGCTTTCCTTTTTCAATTTTTCAACGTATTCAAAACCACCTCTTGTTATAAATTCTTTATAGAACTCTTTAGCTAAAAATTTTAATTCTTCTTCTGAAAGTTGTAAAGATTCATGAGGTTCTTTTTCTATTTCTATCTGTACATCACCCTTCCTTAATTCTTCAGGAAGGTATTGATTGAATTTCTCGTTTTCTTTATTTGAAACAATCATACCTCGGGGGTTGTCTGTTCTTCCAAGAAGGTAATCAGTGGTTACTCCAAAATGATCTGCGATTTTTATAAGAGTTTCAAAATCTGGCTCTCTTCTACCTTGTTCATACATTCCTATTGTTCTATCTGAAATTCCAATAATTTTTGCTAAATCTTTTTGTTTTAGTCCTTTTTCTTCTCTTAGCATTTTTAATCTGCTACCGAACAAAATGTTCACCCCCTTTTACTTTTATTATACATAAAATTTTAATATAAAAAAATAAAAAAATGAAAAAAGAACAAAAAGCAGTAAAAATATATATTGACAACGAACAAAATGAAGTATAAAATTAAAAATGTAGAGCACAATATGAAGTGTGGAGGTGATACAGAATGCAGCAATTAAATATTAAAAATCTAAAAGAGCTACGAAAGAAAAATAAATTAACTCAAAAACAAATGGCTATGAAATTAGGTATATCAGAACGAGCTTATCAACATTATGAGTATGGTAAAAGAAAACCAAATTTAATTATAGCTAAAAAAATAGCAGAAGTTTTTGGATGTAGTATTGATGAAATTTTTTTTAATCAAGAAAACTGCATAATGAAGTTTAAAGACAATGTTTCATAGTTAGTATATGCACAAATTGAAGGGGAGATGTGGGGAAAGATTGGAGGTTTTCCCATGAAGATAAGGATTAAGGAATTAAGAAAGAAAAGAAATATGACACAGAGGCAGTTAGCTCTAAGAAGTGGAGTGGCTAAAAGTTATATAAATGAAATAGAAAGTGGTAAATATAACAACCCAAGTGCTGAAGTTCTGTGTAAACTTGCTAAAGCTCTAAGATGTAGCATAAATGAGTTGATAGACTGTGAGGGTGATGAAGATGGAAACAAAAATCTATAAAGTAGAAGAAGTTGCGAAAATGCTTAGATGTGGTAAGACATCAATCTATGAACTAATACGTCAAAACAAACTCAGATGTGTCAGAATTGGAAGGAAAATTTTGATACCTGAGATGTTTATAAATGAATTCATAAATAATGGGGGTGCAAAGATATGTTAAAAAATTTAAATGACCTTTTTGATGTAGCTCATAAACTTCCACCAGAAGTATTTGATGACATTGAAAAGAGGATAACAGATTGGATGGCAAGTGGAGGAAAGGCAACAGACCCATATATCCAAAGACAATTAATGTATGCAGAACTATGGTTAAGAAGGAGAGGGGAATATGAAGGTTCAAACAGTAGAAAAGTTGAATGTGAATAAGAAAACAGAGGAGGTAAGAGGGATGAATGAAAAAATGGAAGGAAACAGAATCAATATTTTGTCAGAACTCTATACAAGGTTAATTGTTGAAACAGACGAGGAAAATCCTGTAACCATAGCTGAAATAACTGAGAACGATGCTATACCAGCAGTTGGTTACAGGATTAGACTAAAACCTAAGTATGATTAACCTTTGGGTGGATATGGGTCATTGCCATAGCTGTCTTTATTTTGAATTTTACCATCTTTGCCATGAATAATTAATTCAGATTCTTGATTTTTAGCAATTTGTCTTGCTATATCAATTGCTTCTTTCTTAGTTTCTGTTACTTTAGTAGCTTTATTATTACCTTCACCTTTTACTTGCCAACCACCATCAGGATGTGGAGTAACATGTTGATTTTTACCCATAAACTTTCACCTCCTTCCTGTAGATAAAGTTCTACAAGAAAGAGGAAAATCCTTCAAAAATAATTCGACAAAGGAGGCAAGATAATGAACGAAAGCATAAAGATTATAGATAGCGACCAAGTGATAAAGGACTTACTAAAACACTTTAAGGAGTGGCAGATTATACGTTCTTTAGTAAAGACAGTTGGTAAAGAGAAAATAAAAGAATACTTAGAGGAGGTAAAGTGATGAACGCATTGGAAATTTATGAAATTCAAGAGGTTGAACAATTAGAGGGAAAGGAGCAATTTAAGGTAACTAACATAGACCAAGCAAATTGGTGTTTAAGAAAAATTTCAGCATTAAAGAAAAAACAAATAGAGAATGAACAACTGGCAAAAGCTGAGATAGAGAGAATAGAAAAATGGTTAAAAAAAGAAAATGAACAATTAGAAAATAGCATAAAATTCTTTGAAGTATTACTTGAAGAATATGCTAAAGAACAGAGAGAAAAGGACGCAAAATTTAAATTATCAACTCCATATGGAAAGTTAAGCTTCAGAAAGCAGCAACCAAAATGGAATTATGATGAGGAAACAGTTTTAAAATTTTTAAAAGCTTCAGGTAAAACTGAATTCATTAGAGTAAAAGAAGAAATTAATAAAGCAGAACTTAAAAAGAAATTTAAAGTTGTAGGAGAACTTGTAGTAGACGAAAACGGAGAAATTATAGAAGGCATTACAATTGAAGAACAACCAGAGAAGGTTGTAATAGATGTGGAGGTGGAATAAATGACAAATGCATTAGTAGTTAAATATGAAACAGATAATGGGATAGTTCAACTAAGTCCAGAAACAGTTAAAAGATACTTAGTAAGTGGAGATGCAAGCAAGGTAACAGAACAAGAGATAGCAATGTTTATAAAGTTATGTGAGTATCAAAAGCTTAATCCTTTTTTAAGAGAAGCATATCTAATAAAGTTTGGTAATGAACCAGCAACTTTAGTTACAGGTAAAGAAACATTTACCAAGAGAGCTGCAAAATCCAAGTTATGTAATGGATATGAAGCAGGGATAGTAGTTCAAAGAAAAGATGGAAGTATTGAATATAGAAAAGGCACATTAGTAGCACCAAACGAAACACTTATAGGAGGATGGGCTAAAGTATATAGAAAAGATTGGAGTACACCACTTGAAACAAGTGTTAGCTTATCAGAATATGCGAGAAAAACAAAGGATGGGAAGTTAATGAGTAACTGGGCAAAGATGCCTGCAACAATGATTAGGAAGGTAGCATTAGTTCAAGCGTTACGAGAAGCCTTACCTGAAGAATTTCAAGGGTTATATAGTCCAGAAGAAATGCCAGTTGATGATAGCAAGTTACCACAAAACACCATTAATGTTGATTATGAGATAAAGGAAGATAAGCAAGGACTGCAAATGGCAACAATAGAACAAAAGAAACATATATGGGAGCTTGCACAATCTAAAGGAATGAATACAGATGAATTAAAAGTATTTTTACTATCAACTATAGGAAAAGAAAGCAGTAAAGAAATAACTTATGAAGAAGCAGAAAAGGTTATAGAAGAACTATTGAAATATACTGTAACAAAAGAAGAAGTGGAAGAGATAGAAGAAGAACAGTGTGTGTTGTATCAAGAAGGGCAATAGAAAAAGCCCTGGGCAAAAGGGCTTTTCAATAGAACCGTTTGGTGCGGGAGCCGCCACTCCCTGCACCCTCATTATAACAAAGAATATTAAATTTTTAAATGGGGGATTTGAACAATGAAACGAAAGAAACTTTTTTTATTAGCTGTAATTTGCATAGTTTCCTCTTTTACTATTATATCCACTTCATTTATGAATTATACCAAGAAAAAAGAAAAAATTCAAAAATATGAAACATATGTCGTTCAAGCAGGGGACACACTTTGGAAGATAGCTAAGCAATATAGACCTAATGAGGACCCACGCAAAGTAATATATGAGATAAGAAAGCATAATGGAATTACACCTATTATATACCCAGGACAAGTTATTGAGATACCTGTAACTGTAAAGGGGGAAGGAACAGATGACTAATTTACATAATGTAAAGCAACAGGTGGAGTTTATTTTGCAGAATTATACTGAAACAAGGAATGATGACAAGAGGCTGACAGCTTATGTGCTAAAAGAATTTTACAATGTAAAAAGTATTGATGATATATGCAAGCCAGAAATACCAAGCCTTGAAAGTATTCGTAGATGTAGGCAAAAACTACAAGAGCAAGGAAAATACGAAGCAATTGAAAGAGTGAGAAAGAGAAGAGCAGAACTTAAAGAAGTTTATAAGGAATTTGCTGTTACAAAGGAGTGATAGGATGAGCTATCAGCAACAAATATTTGAATTAATTAGAGCAATGACAGGACAAAACAATTTGCTTACTATTCCAAGAGCGTTTATAGATTACACAGGGGATTTAGAAGCAGCATTATTCTTATCGCAGCTTATATACTGGACAGATAAAAGTCAAAATGACGGATGGATATATAAAACATATCAAGAATGGGAGAATGAAATTGGATTAAATGAATACAAGGTAAGAAAAGCAAAAACAAAATTAGAAAATATGGGTATCTTGGATACCAAAATAAAAAAAGCTAATGGTTGTCCAGTGGTTCATTATAGGTTGGACACTATAAAATTTTCAGAATCGTTTCTTCAAAATTTAAAGAATCCAATCTTTAAAAATTACAGAATGGAAACTTCAAATATTGCAGAAACATTAACAGAAACTACTACAAATACTACAACAGAAATTACTACAAATAGTGAATATATACACCCCCAAAAAAACACAAAACATAAAATTAAATATGCTGAATTTGTTTCAATGACTGAAGAAGAATATAGCAAGTTAATAGCACAGTATGGAGAAGAGATTACAAAAAGAATGATTGAAATATTAGACAATTATAAAGGAGCAACAGGTAAACGCTATAAGTCGGACTATAGAGCTATCTTGAATTGGGTAATTGATAGAGTACAAAAGGAGATGAGAGAAAATGGACTTCGAAATGCAAGTAAAGAGGATACTGGAGGAATTAAACTTAAAATCCCAGTACGAGAGTACCAAGACTACACAGAAGAGGAGCTTAGAAAAGCAGGTCTTATATAAATGTTCTAAATGCAAAGATACAGGATTTATAGAAGTTATAAGGGAAGAAGGTATTTATTACAGGGAATGTGAGTGTAGGGAAATAGAGAGAATGAGAAATATACTGGAACAGTCGGGTATATCAACTGAATATCAAAAAATAAGCGTAAACCAATACAAGGTATATAGCCAGGCGACACAGTTAGCAAAGAAGGCTGCAATAGATTATGTAATGAACTTTGAAGAAATAAAGGATGACAGGCAGAACAGTATAGCATTCCTGGGGCAAGTCGGAGCAGGAAAAACGCATCTAAGTATAGCAATAGCAAATGCATTGATGAACAGAGGTGTTCCAGTAAGATATATGCCTTACAGAGATGTTATAACAGAGCTTAAACAAAATATGCTTGATGAAGAATTCTATCAAAGGGAAATAGAGAAGTATAAGAAGGCTAAAGTACTGCTAATAGATGATTTATTTAAAGGTAAGACAACTGAAGCAGACATAAATATTATGTTTGAAATAATAAATCACAGATATTTAGCAAGGATGCCGATTATAGTGTCCAGTGAATATATACCAGAAAGGCTATTAGCATTTGATGGAGCAATAGGCAGCAGAATAATTGAAATGTGCAAAAGATACCTTGTAGTTATACAAGGAGAAGAAAACAATTACAGATTAAGAGGAGTGGTGTAGATGAAAATCGGAGTAATAAGTCCTAACTGGAGCAGGACAGTATGTTTCAGAGAGTGCGAAACATTAGAAGAAGCAAGGGAACTGGCACAACAATATACAAGGATGTTTGGTTGGGCTGAAATCATTGAGTATGAAACTATTGAAGAGTATGACAGGGAGGAAATGAGAAATGGACGATAGATACCTTATCCTCTCAATAGCAAAAAGAGAGATAGAAAAGAAATTGGAGAAAGCACACAAAGAAGTAGAAAAGAAAAGTGAAAAGTTGCGACAAATGTGTATAGATAAGGTTTCATACACGAAACGCAGAGCTGCAAAGTTTAGGCTTGAAAGAGCTTGCGAAGAACGGGATAGATGGGAGAAAAGATTAGAGTTAGTAAACGAATGGATGGAGGGGTTGAAATGATAGAAAAAATCAAAGGTAAACACTATCTAATATGTGATGTATGCGGTGATGATTATGAATTTGACAGTTATGACAAAGCAGTCAAATTCAAAAGAGAAAGTGGCTGGAAAAGTATAAAACATTCAGATGGCTGGGAGACAATATGTGAAGAATGCAGAAAGGAGATTGAAGAATTATGAAATCTTACAATAACACAGATAATTTTCATAAGAGATTGCATACAATTGAAATTTTATTCCAAACAATGGAATATAAAGGAACAGCTATAATGGAAATGAGGACACGAGGTGCATTAGGGTACGAAGTTATAAATTTTATAGACTTTGAGGATATATGTGAGGATGACTTTAAAGAAAACAATGTGGGTTTTAGATTGCTTGGGGAAGACGATGACGGCAACGAATGGTTTAGAATGATACTAAAAAATGATGAAGGGGAAGCTCTCTTTGTGGAAGATGAATTAAGTCATTTGCCAAATTATGTTGTGAAAGTTGAAATAATAGACTGCAAATTAATATAGGAGGGTAAGATAAATGAACAAGGCAATACTTATCGGCAGACTAACAAAGGACCCTGAATTAAAATTCACACCAAACTCGGGCATAGCAATAGCGAATTTCACACTTGCAGTAGATAGACCATACCTAAACGCAGAAGGGAAACGTGAAGCAGATTTCATACCAGTTATTTGCTGGAGAAAACTTGCTGAAAATGTAGCAAACAACCTAAACAAGGGAAGGCTTGTTGCGGTATCTGGGTCTATTCAGACAAGAAAATATCAGGCTCAAGATGGAAGCACAAGATATGCAACAGAGGTTGTAGCAGAGGAGGTTAAATTTTTAGATTGGCCTAAAGATAAGACAGAAAAAGTAGATTTTGCAGAAGTTACAAATGAGCCAATACCATTTTAGGAGGGGGATTATGATTATATACGTTAGGGGAAAGACATTAGAACAAGCGGAAAAGTTTGCTGAAATAATGAATAAAGGGCAATATGTTGATATGGATTACCTAAAAAATGAAGTCGGAGTTGCAGATCAAACATTAGTAACTTGGCTACAAAAAATAAAAGATGAAGGATTTTTAAAGGTCAAGTATGAAATAAAAGAAAAAACAATAAAGAAAGGGAAGACAATAATAAGAACAAGCGTAAAGATAGCAAAATATAAAGCGTTTGAGAAAGTTGAAGTGAAGTTACGAAAAGAAGATACAACTTACATTCAAAAAGCAAGAGAGACAGCAAGATTAAAAAAACTATCAGAGAAAAGACAACATAAAACACTAATCAATATATTGAGAAATACACAAGAAATAAGCAAAAAGGAACTTATTGATTATGGTGCGATATACAACTTTCAAGGCAGTTGCTTGCAATTAATAAAATTAGCACAAAAGATGGGGGTAAAGGTATGTTGAAAGAAAATAAGGATATATGGATGATTAGGAAGCAGGTGCTAAGCTTAGCAACAAGCTTGGCATTGCAGGAAACAGCTGAAAAAGGGATAGATTATTCTGAAGCTATATCTAAAGCTTTAGACGAAGCATGTGAAAGATTAGATGTTGAACATAAAGAATTTATTAAGATGTTTATATAGGAGGACCAAAGATGGAGATGTTGATTTTAGAAAAGAATGATGAATACATAGATATGTTTTATAAACTACATGAGGAAGTAGATGAGCTTAGTTGCGAACTTATCAAACATGTTACAGAGAAGGAAGAAACTAAATTGAAGATAGCAGAGGAAACACTGGATGTAATCCAAGTATGTATAGGCATATTGGACAAGCTTGAGAAGGAAGGTATAGAGATAGCAAAAGAGGTGGAAAAGCACAATATGAAACTGTTAAAAAGAGGATGGAGATATAAGTCGGTTGTATATTTAACAAGAGTATAGGAGGCATAAGAAATGACAGAATGTGAAGTAAAAGAAAACTGTAAAAGTTTTGAACAAGGTAAGTGTTGGATATGTGAAGATTATAGCTTATATTACCCAGAGGATAAAAGAATACTATGTAAGCGACAAATAAGACAAAGGGAAGAAAGGAAGATAGCTAAGAAGATGAAAAAGGAAAGTGAAGCTTCTAAAAGAGGAAAGAGAGCCAAAAGAAAAGGTTATACAGGAGAGAGGGAAGTAGTTGAATTGCTTAATAAATATAATCTACAAGCAGAGAGAATACCACTCTCTGGAGCATTAAAAAGCGAAAAATATAGTTGTGATGTAACGTGCAATATAAATGGTAATACTAAAAGGATTGAAGTTAAGAGAAGGAAATCAGGTCTAAATACAATATATAAATGGCTTGAGCAGGATAAAAACAGCAACATGCTTTTTATGAGGCAGGATAATAAAGGGTGGCTTGTATGTATGCCAGTAGAAGAATTTATATCCTTGATTAAGGAGGAATAATACATGTGTTGGGACTGCAAACATCTTTACTACATAGATGGACAAGCAAGGTGTGAAATAGATTATAGAGAGCTGAATTTAGGGGACATGGCAGGTGAAAAATGTATAGTTAAGGGGGCAAAGAAAGATGAACAGAGATATGAGAAGAAAAATGGAGAAACAGTTAAAGGGCAAATTAACAGATGAACAGTTTCAAAAAATCTATGATAGAGCTTTTCATGAGAGAGTAGAGGAAAGAGTGTCGGAGATATGGGAGAAAATGAGTCCTCTCTTAGTCAAAATTATGAGAGAAAATCGAATTTCAGAAGAACGCATAAGAAAAATACTTGGTGAATTTTTAGAAGAAACTAAAAAGGAATTTGGGGGTAAGAAAAATGAAGGACTATCTAAATAAAGAGGAAACAAATAATTTTTTACTAATTGGGACATTGCTTGATACAGTAGTTGGGATTAAAGAGGATTGGAAGAAAAGAAACATGCTAACAAAGGAAGAACATAAATATTTAGCATTATGTAAGACATATGCAG
Source organism: Caloramator sp. ALD01 (assembly GCF_000472625.1). NCBI lineage: Bacteria > Bacillati > Bacillota > Clostridia > Eubacteriales > Clostridiaceae > Caloramator > Caloramator sp. ALD01. The sequence goes on along the minus strand of NZ_AXAA01000044.1, from coordinate 511 downwards.
AAAAATTTTATAATAGTGTACTTCATAGACTTAATCCAAAAGAAGCAGAAAAAATATATAAAAGACTATTTAAGTTTGATATAAAGGTGCTTGATGAATATACGAAGAAAAGACTTTATGGAGAATTTGAAAAAGAATATGCAATTGTGAAGATACCAAGAGAAGAATTTGAGGATTGGACCGAACAAGTAATGGCAGTAGAATGTAAAAATTGCAATAAACACTGGTCTGAATGTAGATTACATGAGATATTTCAAGAAAACTTCATACCAGAGAGTGGATTTGACTGGCATAATTGCAGATATGCATATTCAGAGATAGAAAAGAAAAGGGGAGCTTAAACATGGCATTAGATATGCTTGATATAGGACAAGCTATATATGAAACATCAAAGAGAATAGAAAAAGGTGTAAATGAGATGCACAAATACGCAAAGGCATATGCAGAGGCAGAGAGGGAATACAGGCTTGCATTAGCAAAGGAAATAGTGAGGTTGAAGGATGAGAAAATG
>NZ_AXAA01000005.1:0-135770 GCF_000472625.1 Caloramator sp. ALD01 | reverse complement strand
ATAATTGCTTATTAGAAAAAATCATTACTCATATTCAAAAACAAATACATGTATTTAGTAGAAAAATGATAGCAGTATACACATAATAGTAAAATAAAAAAATAAATTACCTTAAAAATCCAAATAATATTTGGGTTTATTAAGTATACTCAAAAAAAGACCTAACGGTCTAAAATGCTATAATAAATGTAAATTTATTCATAAATAAAACAAAAATGGCAAGTAGAAACTTTTTTAAAGTTCACTTGCCGAATTTAAGTTATAGCTATTGTTCAATTGAAGCGATAAATAATAGAGAAATTTTAGCAGAAGCAATGATGAAAAATGGATTTAGAAGAATAGAGAGTGAATGGTGGCACTTTTATGATGAGGAATTTAGTAAGTATGAGATTTTATAAAAAAGAGAGTAGAGTACTGAATAGTTGTTTTAGTCGATTAAAATGTAATTAATTAAAAAAAGAAAAGGAGAGGTAAACTCTCCTTTATCTTCTTTCGAAGCTTCTTTTTTGTTGTTTTCTTGCTCTTCTGCAGTCAGGACATCTCTTTGGTTCGTTTTCAAAACCTTTTTCTGCATAGAACTTTTGTTCACCTTCTGTGAAAACGAACTCTTTGCCACAGTCTTGGCAAACAAGTGTCTTATCAGCCATTGAACACACCTCCTATAAATGATAGGATTTAACGACTCAAAGACACAACCCTACCGATTTATAGGGCAGTGGGTCTTGATGGTTAAATCTTTTTTCTTAGATAATTATAACATTTATAATTATATTTGACAATAATATTATGTTTCGTATATTTTAAAATTATACATAAAATTTTTATAATTAAGTAAAATAGGAGGAAAAATCACAATGAATATAGATTACTTAAAGCAGGTTTTAAATAAAAGAGAAGTGAAAATAATGGGAGAGGATGAAGAATATAAAAAATATTCCGTTGTTATTCCTATTGTATATAATGATGAATACAAAATATTATTTGAGGTTAGATCAAAAAAATTAAAATTTCAACCTGGAGATATTTCGTTGCCAGGTGGAAAGATAGAAGAAGGGGAGACACCAAAACAGGCTGCCATAAGGGAACTTATTGAAGAGCTTGGTATAAGTGGGGAGAATTTTGAGTTTATAGGACAGTTTGATACTTTAGTAACTTATCACGGAAAGATTATATATGTATTCGTTGTTCTTTTAAAAGATTTAAATTTTAATTTGTCAATTGATGAGGTTGATGAAATTTTTTTAGTTCCAATTTCCTTTTTTAAAGAAAATGTCCCAGATATGTATTATGCATCAATTAGTGCACGTTTTGAAAAAGAGAATAAATATATAAATATGAACCAAAGGCTTTTATCATCAAGGAGTCCTATTTATTTTTATGAATATAATGGAAGGCTTATATGGGGAATTACTGCTAAAATTATTTACAATTTTATTAAGAATATATTTAAATAATTTAAATTTTAAAAATATTGATGTTTTGGTAAATTCAGCATATCATATAATTAGAACAAAATATTGGTGGATGAAGGCTGTTGGAGACACCAGATTTGGTGACCGAAGAAGCAAAAAGTATTCTTTTCTCGGGATACTTTGAAACTTTCAGGTTATGTACAATAGCTGGACACAACCCTGGAGAGACCTATTATAGGCATCGAAGGAGTAACTTGCAAACTATTTGTTTGCAAGAAGCTTTCAGATAAAAGGACAGGGGAAAGAGAAGCTTTTTTTGTAATGCTTCTTTTTCCTCTGTCCTTTTATTTTTAAATATAAATTAGAGGAGGGGTATTTATGACAATTATCAAGGGGGTTTTCTTACTAATTTTAGTTCTTGTGGCATTTTCGTTGTTTACATTTAAGGCACCTAAGGGTGATGTAGCTATGTCTGGCCTTGCGGGTGCAGCAGTTGCTACATTTTTTATTGAAGCAATATTTAAGTATATACTTGGAGATTTTATAGGAATTGCTTTTTTAGGAGAAGTTGGCGAGGCAGCAGGAAGTATGGGGGGCCAATTGCAGCTATTTTAGTTGCTATCAATATGGGAGTAAACCCAATATATGCGGTTGTAGCCGGTGCAGTTTCTTTTAAATTGCCTATATTATCGGGTTTTGCAGCAGGATATATAGTGGGACTCTTTTCAAAAAAATTAGAAGAAAAAATTCCACGTGGGTTAGAAATAATACTTGGTGCGATGATAATTGCACCTCTTGCAAGAACAATAGGTGTAATAACACAACCTGCTATAAGTAACACTTTAGTATCAATAGGAGAAGTTATAAAGGCAGCATCTGAACAATCGCCATATTTAATGGGTATGTTGCTTGGTGGAATAATAAAGATAATATGCACATCACCACTAAGTTCAATGGCTTTAACTGCAATGTTAAATTTAAAGGGTCTTGCTATGGGTATATCAGCTATAGCTTGTTTTGGTGGTTCTTTTACAAATGGAGTAGTTTTTAAAAGGTTTAAAATAGGAGACAGGGGAAATTTAATAGCTGTTATGCTGGAACCGCTTACTCAGGCAGATCTTGTTACTAAAAATGCATTTACAATATATTTTTCAGATTTTATAGGCGGTGGGCTTGCTGGAATTGGAGCAGCATATTTTAAAATAATAAATAATGCACCAGGTACTGCATCACCAATTCCTGGTATGCTTGCACCTTTTGCGTTTAATCCCACAATAAAAGTTTTTATGGCACTTATTTTTGGAGCATTAGGTGGAATAGTTGGGGGATTGCTTGGAACACAAATAATAATTATGTATAAAAAATTAAAAGGATATAAAAAGGAAAATAAAAAAGAACAAAAACTTAGTGTTAGTTAAATGGGATTGATGTATAATAAAGAGAGGGGGTGGTATTTTTGAAAATACTTATTAAATCTGGTTTTATTTATCCTATTGAACAAGAACCCTTTAAGGGGGATATTTTAATTGAGGACGGTAAGATTATAAATATAGCTGAAAATATTGAGGATAAAGATGCACAAGTTGTGGATGCAGAGGGTAAGTATGTACTTCCTGGATTTATTGATGCCCACAGTCATATAGGATTGTTTGAAGAGGGTGTTGGGGGAGGATATCAGGATGGTAATGAGGCCACAAACCCATTAACTCCTGAAGTTAGAGTAATAGATGCCTTTAATCCAGATGATGTTGCAATAAAGAGAGCTCTTGAGGGTGGAGTAACAACAGTTATGATTTTACCTGGTAGTGCCAATGCTATTGGAGGCCAAGGAGCTATCTTAAAGCTAAAGGGAAACATAGTTGATAAAATGATTTTAAAGGAACCTGCAGGATTAAAAATGGCACTTGGAGAAAATCCCAAAAGGGTATATGGTAGTAAAAATCAAACTCCTTCAACAAGGCTTGGTACAGCAGCATTAATTAGAGGATATTTTATGAAGGTACAGGACTATATGAACAAGAAGAGGCAATGTGAAATTGAAAAGAAGGAGTTTGTTGATAGAGATATTAAATTAGAAATAGGCGAAAGAGTATTAAAGGGCGAAATACCTGCAAGAATACACTGCCATAGAAGGGATGATATATTAACAGCTATAAGAATATCAAAGGAGTTTGGTTTTAAACTTGTCTTAGAACACGCTACAGAAGGATATAAAATAGCTGATTATATTAAGGAAAATAATATACCATTAGTTATTGGACCATTATTTGGTTTTAGAACAAAATTAGAATTAAAGGACAAAACCTATGAAGCGGTTAAAATATTGAGCGATAAAGAAATATTAACATCTATAATGTGTGATCATCCGGTTATTCCTTTAGAGCATACAAATGTTCACGCGGGAGTAGCACTAAAATATGGTGCAGATGAGAAAAAAGTGTTAGAGATGCTAACAATAAATCCAGCAAGGATTTTGGGAATTGAGGATAGAGTGGGAAGTCTAAAGATTGGCAAGGATGCAGATATTGTAATTTGGAGCCATCATCCCTTTGATTTAAGAGCAAAGGTTGAAAAGGTTTATATTGATGGAGAGAGTTGTTTGTAATTAATACAAAAGTCCCTTATTATATAGGGGACTTTTGTATTAATAGAAAATATTTACAAAGAAAATATTGACAGTAAATACAATTATTATTATTATTATTATTATTGTAGAGCTCTACGTAAACCATATTAAGGGGGAGTAAAAGAATGAAAAAATACATATCAATGCTTTTAGCGTTAATTTTAACTTTTAATATTATAATTATAAATACAAATGTTCAAGCAATGAGTATAAATAATAATATGTATAATGTACAAATTGATAAAACGCTTGGCAATAAAAATAACCCTATTTTAGAAAAATATGATACTATTACTGTTAAAGGTCCTGAAGTTAGTTTTGGGGAAGATGTTTTGGTTTATGTAGTAAAGGTAATATTAGGTGAAATAGCAGAAAAGATAATAACAGACCTATATGATGATGCAAAAAATTTTTTGTCAATACATAATAGTTTGTATGGTGGAGTTGAGAAATGGTGGTATAAAGTAAAATATGGATTTGAATTTGATTATAATTTGAGTGAGAATTGGGTAGGTTATGGACAAGCAAACAAGACTGATAGAATTGTAGATTTACAAAAGTCATTAAAGGATTTAGGATATTATAATTCTACGATTGATGGAAAGTTTGGGCCTTTAACAAAAGATGCTCTAATGAGATATCAACGTGATTATGGATTAGCAGTTGATGGAATATGTGGTCCAAGTACATGGAAATCCTTAGCGAAGCACAAGTAAATATTTAGCTGGTACATATTTGATGTGTACCAGCTTTGTAAAAAAGGAGAGATAATATGAATTCTTTGGAAGTTAAATCAGTAACAAAAATAATAAAAAATAAAAAAATATTAAATAACATTAGTTTAGAAGCAAATGATGGACAAGTAGTAGGACTTATAGGACCTAATGGTTCAGGTAAAAGTACTTTATTTAAAGTAATAACTAATATATATAATCCAACAATTGGTAAAGTTTTTGTTGATAATATAGATTTGCAAAAAGAATATGAAAAAATATCATCTGAAATAGGTTTTTTAATTGAAGAACCAAGCTTGTATGAAAATTTAACTGGTAAAGAAAATTTGATGTTAATTAGTAAACTTTATAATAAATTTGATTCTAATATTTTTGAAGAAGTTTGTAATGAACTTGAGATAAATAAATTTTTAAACGTTAGATTTAATAAATGCTCAATGGGTATGAAGCAAAAGATAGGTATAGCAGCAGCAATAATACATAATCCAAAATATATAATATTAGATGAGCCTACAAATTCGTTAGATGCTGAATCTATTATTAAGTTTAAAAGACTAATAAAAACACTTGCCACAAGAGGGAAAACTATAATTTTATCAAGTCATATATTAAGTGATGTAGAAGAAATATGTGATAAAATATATATTCTTCAAAATGGTGAAATAATAGATTGCATTAATAATCAAGAAAATAAACATTGTATACAATATTTAATTTATACTGAAAAATTTAATTTAAGAATAGATCAAATACCAATAATAGAAAAAGATGGGCAAAAAGTTTTGATTGTAAAGGAAGAACAACTAAATGACATTCTAAATATGCTTAGTAGAAATAATATAAGAATTTTTAAAATACAAGAGAAAAGAAACACCCTTCAAGAAAAGTTTATTGAAAGGATTGGTTATAATGAATGTGATTAAGTTAGAAATTGAAAAGTGTATCAAGGAAAGAAAATATATTGCTCCTTTAATCTCCATAGTTTTTTTATAGCTATTTCTGCTTATTTTGCAAGTCACGACCCACGAGGGAGAGATTATTTTACATATACATATTATGTGTTTATATTAAATTGTAGAGTTATATTTCCAATTATTGTGGCTATTTTTTTTACAAATGTTTTAGTAAAGGAATTTGAAAAAAAGACGGCAAGAATTCATTTCCTAAAACCATACGGTAGAGAAAAAGCTCTTTTGTATAAGTATATAGCTGGTTCAGTTATAATTAGTATTATTTTTATATTGACGTTTTTTGTTTATGAACTAATTTTACTAATTGTATTTAAGATAAAAGGACTTGAAATTTTTAATATTTATGAGTTTAGCTTTAAGGAATTTTATTTAAGGGCATATAGTACATTGCTTTTACAGATAGTATTCCTAATAACTTTTGGAGCTATGGTATTTATTATTGGTATAATTACTAAAAAAGGAATAATTACAATATTAATATCTTTGCTAATACTTATATCAGAACAAAGAGGGTTATTTTTAGATATAATTCCAAAGCGTATATTATTTCTTTCAACAGCAGCAAAATATAACTACATGTTACAATTAGATAAGATGGTGTATATTTCTTATCTATATGATTTAATGCTAAATATATCCACGTTGTTAGGTTTCATTTTAATATCATTTTTACTAATAAGAAGAATTGAATTGGATTGATGTATGGGGAGATGATATTGTGCATAATAAAAAAATATATATAACTGTTATTACTTTATTTTTTATTTCAGCTTTAGTAACATTTTTTTTATATGAATATGAAATGTATTTAATTAATTCGGGTAAGAACTTTATGAGTGTTAACGAAACAATTAACTTATATAAAAAGAAAAAAAATATCAATGAAAATGTTGATGATTTAATTGAACTTGCAAGATTGTACTCTGTAAATAAAGAATATGAAAAATCTAAAGAATATTTATTAAAAGCATTAGAGAAAGAACCTAAAAATACAATTGCATTACATAGATTAGCGTTAGTTTATGAAAATTTAAATGATTTTAATAAAGCAATTGAAACAAGACAAAAATTGGTTGATATTGAACCACAAAAACCTGAAAATCATTATTATTATGCTATCTTATTATTAACTAAAGATATTAATGTATCTATAAATGAAATAGAGTTAGCTGTGAAGTATGCTGATGAAAGTGATAAACAGTTTTATATGGAGATGTTAGAATTATTTAAAAACAGTAGTAAATTTATTGATGAAGAGAAGTATGATGGTTATATAGATATAATTAATAGTAAATTTTTGGAGAGTAATAATAATGTAAAATTAGAAATCATAAAAAATATACGAAGCAAATATAGAAATTTAAAGATAGAAGACATAAATAAATTGGAGAATTTAGAAAAAGAAATAAAAAATAATAAAATCAATTAAAATTAAATGTAATGTAATTTAATTTAGCCTTTTGTTTGGTAGTTGCCAAATAAAAGGCTATTTATAATTAGTAAGTTATTAAAAAAGTTATTGTAAAAGGGATATTTACTTGATGTCTCGAATTTGATAAAAGGTTTATTTAACTATTTTGTTGAATTGAGAATTTATGTTCTTTATGCTATAATCTTGATAAAATATTAAGAATGGAGTGAAGTTATGATTCTTATAAAAGAATTTGAATTTGATGCAGCTCATAACCTTATACATTATCACGGAAAATGTGAAAGATTGCACGGGCATACATATAAACTTGTTGTAAAGTTAGAGGGAGAACCAGATAGCGAAGGGATGGTTTTTGATTTTGTTCAATTAAAAAAAATAGTTAAAGAAAGAATTATTGATAAGTTTGACCACGCATATTTAAATGATATAATAGAACAGCCAACTGCTGAAAATATCGCTATATATGTATGGGATGAATTATACGATGTATTAAAAAGGGATAATTGTAGATTATATGAAGTAGAGGTTTGGGAGACAAAGACAAGCGGAATAGTTTATAGGAGGTAATTTATGAAGGATGTACAAAACGAAAGAGACTTTAGAAATATACCTTTGAAGCACGTTGGAATAAACAATTTAAAATGGCCTGTTGTTGTGAGAGACAAGAAGAACGGCACACAAAATACAATAGCAAAGGTATCTCTATCTGTTGATCTTCCTCATTTTCAAAGGGGAACTCATATGAGTAGGTTTGTTGAGGTTATAAAGGAGTTAAAATCGGTTTCACCAAAGGATATTGAAGCAATGTTAACTGATTTAAAGGAAAAACTTGAGGCACAGGTTGCACACTGTAGAATGGAATTTGATTATTTTATATCAAAACCATCTCCAGTTACGCAGATAGAATCTCCCTATGATGTTCAGTGTGCCTTTGAGGCAACTAAAAACCATAACTTTGATTTTATATTAGAAGTGAAAGTCCCTGTAACAACATTATGTCCTTGCTCAAAGGAGATTAGTGAATTTGGAGCACACAATCAAAGGGCAACAGTCGATATAAAAATAAAGACAGACAAGATGATATGGATTGAGGATATTGTAAAGGTAGCAGAGGAAAGTGCAAGTACACCTGTGTTCTCACTTTTAAAGAGAAAGGATGAGAAATGGGTTACAGAAATGGCATATTTAAATCCAAGATTCGTAGAGGATGTTGCAAGGGAGGTTGCCTTAAGGCTTGAGAAAAATGAAGATATTAAGTGGTATAGTGTGTGTGTCGAAAGTATAGAGAGTATACATAACCATAATGCCTTTGCTTATACAGAAAAGGGGATGATGGAATGAGGTATATAACATTAAGGGATGGAAGAATATATGTGTTTGATAAAATGAAGGTTATGGGGATACTAAATGCAACACCAGATTCATTTTATTCAAACTCAAGGGTAAGTGGGGTAGAAGAAGGAGTAAAACGAGCACTTGATATGATAAAAAATGGAGCAGATATAATAGATGTTGGTGGAGAATCAACAAGACCAGGTTCAGAACCTATTGGATTAGATGAAGAATTAAATAGGGTAATACCATTAATTGAAGGGATAAGAAGAGAAAACAAAGAAATATTAATATCAGTAGATACATATAGAGCTGAAACTGCAAAGAAGGCAATTGAGGCTGGTGCGGATATTATAAATGATATAAGTGGAATGACATTTGATAAGGATATGGTAAGGGTTGTTAAGGATTATAATGTTCCGATAATAATAATGCATATAAAAGGTACTCCTAAAAATATGCAGCAAAATCCACAATATGAAAATGTATTAAAAGAGGTAAAGGAATATTTTATAGAGAGAATAGAATACGCAATAGAAAATGGAATATCAAAGGATAAGATTATTATTGATCCTGGCATAGGATTTGGTAAAACCTATGAGCATAATATTGAACTTATAAAAAACATTGAGTTTTTTAATGATTTAGAAGTTCCTGTACTCCTTGCGGTATCAAGAAAATCAAGTATAGGAATTGCACTTGGGAATGTACCACCTGAGGAAAGACTTGAGGGTACAATTGCTGTTACCTGCTATGCAAGTATGAAAAATGTTGATATTATAAGAGTTCACGATGTATTAGAGAATAAAAGAGCACTTATGATGATGGAGGCATTAAAATGAATAGAGTATTTATTGCCTTTGGAAGTAATATAGGGGATAGGTATGAAACGATAAAAAGAGCCTTTGAGCTTATTGAAGAGAATGAAATGAAAATAGTTAAAAAGTCAAGTATATATGAAACTGAACCCTATGGTTATAAACAGCAGCCTCCATTTATAAATGGAGTTATTTTAGTAGAAACAGAGCTTAGCTGTAGAGATGTTCTACAAAGATTGCTTAAAATAGAAAAACAGTTGGGAAGAGAAAGAATAATAAGATGGGGTCCAAGAACCATTGATTTAGATATTATATTCTACAATAATGAAGTATATAACGAAGAGGATTTAAAGGTTCCGCATCCTGATATGCATAATAGGGAATTTGTGTTAAAACCATTATGTGATATTGAACCGGATTTTGTTCATCCTTTATTAAATAAAAGTGTTAAGGAAATGTATATGATGTTAAAAAATAGAAATGAGTAAAAAATAGACATCACATTAGAACGTGATGTCTATTTTTCATAAGCTTGGATTTTTTAATATTTTATTAATAATGCAAAAAACTATTTATTAAAGATTCTAAAAGTATTATAGTATTTGTTGTGCAAAAAAATAATGGAGTGATATTTATGGCAAGAAAAGTTTTATTTAAAGAGTTTGATATTTTATTGTTTATACTTATTGTTTTTTCTAAACTAGTGATTTTTAATTATGTATTGAAGTTAGTTGACCTACAAAAGCTTTATTTAATTATTGGATGTTTTGGTTCAACATTAATTATTGCATCTATCTTTAGCTTTATTAGACAAAATAAAAGAGTAAAGGGACTTATAATTGCTGATTTTATTATAAGTTTGATATTGCTAACTGATGTTGTATATAACAGATATTTTTGTGATGTTACATCAGTTGCACTTATAAAACAGGCAAGATTGGCTGCAGAAGTGAAGGATAGCGTGACTTCTCTTATTAAGTTCAATGATCTATTGTTTTTTGTTGATATAGTTCTGTTTACTATTTTATATATAAAAAATAAGGATAAATTAGATAATAAAAAACCAAGAATTACTTTGAGAGCGTTAAAATTTATATCAATATTATCATTAGGACTTATTTTTTCAATTACCAGTGTTAAAGCACTTGAAAAGGAACAGCCAGGTATAACAAAAACAATGTACGATAAGAAATATATTGTTAAAAGGGTTGGAAGTGTAAACTTTCACGCGGTTGACTTTTATAGGTATATAACCTCAAATGTATTAAAAAAGGGGCATATATCACAGCAGGAAATAGATGAAATTAATAGGTGGATTGATGAAAAAAATTTATCAAAGGGAATAAAGTACTATGGAAGTATGAAGGGTAAAAATTTAATTGTTGTTCAGCTTGAAGCCTTTCAAGGATTTTTGCTTAATAAGAAAATTGGTGGGCAGGAAATAACACCAAATTTAAATAATCTTGCAAAGGAAAGTTTAGTCTTTGATAATTGTTTTTATCAAACAGCCTTTGGAGGAACTTCAGACGCAGAGTTCTTGATGAATAATTCTCTTCTGCCAATTAGAGAAGGATCAGTGTATTATCAGTATGCTGGAAACCATTACGAAGCATTGCCTAAAAAATTAAAGGAAACAGGGTATTTTACAGCTGTTATGCACGCTAATAGACCAGGATTTTGGAATAGAGTCAATATGTATAGCAGTTTAGGTTTTGATAGATATGAAAATGAAAATAATTTTAATATAGATGACATTCAGGGGCTTGGACTTAGTGATAAATCCTTTTTTAAGCAGGCTGTATTAAAGATGAAGGAGTATGATAAACCCTTCTATACCTTTTTAATTTCTCTTTCAAGCCACTATCCATATAGGGATTCACAAAATAAATTAAGCAACATAATAAGTACAGGAGAGTTTGAGGGAACAATAATTGGTGATTATATAAAATCTGCAAAGTATACAGATGAAGCAGTAGGACAGTTTGTTGATATGCTAAAAAAGGAAGGACTTTGGGAAAATTCGGTAGTTGTATTTTATGGAGATCATTATGCAATTCCTTATGATAGGAAGGATATTATGGGAAAACTTCTTTATGGAAGAGAAGATATTTCAGCACTTGAATGGCAAGAGGCACAAAAGATAGTTGCAATGATTCACTTTCCAAAGCAAGAAATAAAGGGGCATATTAAAGAGGTTACAGGACAATTTGATTTTTATCCAACAATAGCAAATTTGTTTGGCATAGATGCTAAATACACTTTTGGTAGAGATGTTTTAAATACAAACAAGGGATTTGTTGTTTTAAGAAACGGAACTTGGATAACAGATGATGTAGCATATTTGAATTTTGTTGATAAGGTTATTGATAGAAGAACTGGTAAAGAATTAAATAAGGATAAGTATGTAGATAATTTTGAAAGGGCATATAGGATGTTGAAGTTTTCAGATAGTTTAATAGAATATGATTTAATACCTAAATTAAAAAATAAGGCAGAGAATTAATCTCTCTGCCTTATTGATTTAGCAATATTGTTGGCACAAAGCATTGCAGATTGACATGAACCCTGTTGCCATCCGTGTTTTGTAGAAACGTGTTCTCCGGCAAAGAATACCCTATTATTCATTTCAGGTAGAGTAGCTTCATACAGGAATAATTCCTTTTGACCAGGTGTAAGTAGGGATACTCCGCCCCATATAAATGGTATGTTTGACCAGAGTATTGTAGAGTAGTCGATGATGTTATCTTCAATATAATTTTCAGGAAGCTTATGAATAGACTCAATACAATTTGATACTTCTTTTATTTTTATTAATTCTGGTTGACTACCTAAGCGTATAGCATTTTGATGCCAATTATATGATGCAAGTAGCACTCCTGGAATCTTATAGGATGTATTTTCGATTAGTCTATATTCAAATAGCTTATTTGGAATAGCCTCCATATGGTCAGAGCCATAGAGTGTAGAAATAGTTATTAAATCTGTTAGTGTTGTTCCAGATATAGGAGTATCCTTTTCCCAAAACCTTTCTTTAAGGTATAAAAATGTTTTTTGACCTATTTCATAATTTAATTCATTAATTGCCTGCATTTTGAGAGTAGAAAAATTAGGTAATATTTTCACTCTTCTTAAGCTGGAGAATGGTATGCAACACACAACATAGTCAAATTCCCTATAGTAGACATTTTTATCGTTAAGGTCTGTAACCTCAAGTATAATTTTGTCTCCGTATGGGGACTTTATAATTGAATTTACTAAGTGACCAAATTTAAATTGTACTTTACCAGGTCCGTCTGAAGATATGAGTTGGTTGTAGAAGGATAGAGGTAGGTTAATCATACCCCCTTCTATAGTATAGTTATATGCAAAATCCACAGTATAAAGTTCACCTAATATTTCATATAAACTGATATGAAGTAAATCAGCTTCAAGGGATGATAGGTAGCTAATCATTGATATAGCGTCCTGAGATAGATTGGTATTTTCGTATGCCTGTCTTAATGATAAGTTTTGTATTTCTCTTATCTTATGTGAATAATTTTGTTTAATTTTAATAAGTTCTGTTTTTTCATTTGATGTGAGGCTATAGAAATACTTGTTATACATTTGTGATATTAACTTGCTTGGAGTAACTTTTTTCTCAAGTTTAGAAAGCTTAAATTTAGGGTATATATTTTCCATTACGCTTTTTGCACTTGGTTCATTCAAGGCGTGGCTATCGCGTATATAAAAGAGAGAAGAGTAGCTTTTGCTAATAAATGGACGAGTTTTAAGTTTAAACTTTTTTATATAGTTCCATACAGTTTCGTGGGCAATACCTATACGCATTGCACCAAGTTCGGCAAGTTGATTTGAATCCTTATCAAAATAGTGTGTTTTTATTCTTCCCCCTATCCGTTTAGAGGCTTCAAAGATAGTAATATCACAGCCTATTCTGTTTAATTCATAACCTGCACAAAGGCCTGCAGAACCAGCACCTATAACAGCAACTTTAATGCCTTTACCTTGAAGCTTAGAACAGATTGTTTCAATATCTTCTGGGGGAGACATAAGTTTTATAATATCATCAAAATCATTTAATCTATTATCAAGCTTTAGTAAGAATTTTAGCATTTTATGTCTTTCTTCATCAGTAGGATTGAAGGAATGAAGAGGTATAGTTTGTTGCATAAATTACCACCTTTAATGCTTTTAATAATTTATATGAATAAATTTAAAATAAAATGTTAAATAAATTTAAGTTGAAAGGAAGTAATGTTTTGTTATAGAACTATATAGGTAAGGGGGAGTGAATATGTCAGGAGTTTTGTTTAAAAATGCCAAAATTTATACAATGGATGGAAATGATAATATATTTTCTTCTATGTATATAGAGGATGGCAGAATAGTTGAATTATCAAATCAAAATTTAATAGAAAAGTATAAAGACTGCAAAGTTATTGATTTAAACGGTAGAGCAGTTTTCCCAGGCTTTGTAGAGAGCCATATGCACCTTATAGAGGCAGCAAGAAGTATGGTTGAGATGGACTTTAAAAATGTAAAAAATAGAGACGACTTTGAACACGCATTATATTCTTTTAGTAAAACAAAGGAACCAAATGCTTGGATAATGGGTTCGGGATGGAGTGAAATTGTCTTTGGAGGTATTATGCCCCACAGATTTGATATCGATAAGATTGTTAGTGATAAGCCCGTGTGCTTAATAAGACAGGATGGACACTCCCTCATACTAAATACCAAAGCATTGGAGGTACTTAATTTAAGGGATAATGAGTCGGTTATTAATTCAGAAACGGCAGTAAAGGATGAGTTTGGGCTAACTGGACTTTTTTACGAAAATTGGGTATTTGAAATAATAGGTAGAATAATGGATATGATGCCAGATATCTATTATGAAATAGCTCTATTAAGAGTAGATAGTGAACTTATAAAAAATGGAGTTACTTTAGTAAATGATATTATGACTCAGTATCCAAGATATTATAATACCTTCAAAAGACTTCAAAGGGAAGGAAAGATTAAAGTTAGAATTATTGCAGGAAGCCTTGGTAATTCAAAGGAATACAGTGAATTTATTAAGCTTTCTGAAACAGAGAAGCTAAAAAAAGGTCCAGTAAAATATTTTGTTGATGGTAGCTTTGGTTCAAGGACAGCTCTATTGACTGAACCCTACGAAGATGAACCTAATAATATTGGATGTCAAAATTTAAGTGATGAAGAAATATATGACATAATAGAAAATTCATTGAAAAACAGCATACCAATAGCAGTCCATATTATTGGAGATTTAGCTATGAAAAAGTTTTTAGATATATATGAAAGGGTATACAATATTTATCCAAATAAAGAAGTCAGAAACAGGGTTGAACATATCCAGATAATAAAGGAAGAGGATATAGATAGATTTAAGAGATTAAACCTTATTGCATCCTTTCAGCCTATATTTAATTTAGAAAGCAATTTAACATTAACAAGGCTTGGATTTAGAAGAATAAAGGATACTTACAGATATAGAACATTTATTGAAAGAGGTATAACTACAATATTTAATAGTGATACGCCCTTTGGTGCAGAGTATGTGCAAAAAAAGGACGGGACATTTTTTAAGGGTTTTGAACCAATGCTTGGCATATACTGTTCTGTTAATAAGTTAAATTTAAATATCGAAGAGAGGGTAACTGTAAAACAGGCTGTAGAATGTTATACTAAAAATCCAGCCTATGCAAATTATATGGAGGATGTCTACGGAACGTTAGAGAAAGGAAAGTATGCTGATTTTGTAGTATTAGAAGAGGATATTTTTGATATCGATACTTTAAAGATTAAGGATGTTGAGGTTTATATGACTGTAATAGATGGTGAAGTTGTTTATCAAAAACAATGATTTAAGATACAAAAAAGGTATAGTTAAAAAACTATACCTCAGGCTGTTGGAAAAGTTATGTATTGATTAGCCCCACGAAGGATTTCTTAGGCATTCGTTCATTTCGCTAATCAATTCTAAGCTTTTCTTTGTTTGAAAAAGTCCTACCCTCGCGATGCCATCGTCCTGATGGCCGCTCGGCTCGGCACGTCCTGTGCCGAATTACGGACTTTTCCAAAGTCGAAAAGCTAAGAATTGCTAAAGCTGATGAAAGAGCCTAATAAAATCCTTTCATGGGGCTTTTTCAGATTTTAGTTAACAATTAAGTTTGTCAACAATCCGAGGTATAGTTAAAACTTATATAATTACAACTCTATAGAAGGTCTTTTTACCTTTTCTAACAAGCATTTCTCCATCTTTAAATAGAGATTCATCTATTACAAAATCCATATCAGAAACTTTTTCGTTGTTTATGTAAAGACCACCTTGTTGAATAAGTCTTCTTCCTTCGCTCTTTGAAGGAATAGCCTTTATTTCTACCAGCACATCAATAACCTTTTGGCCAAGTAGGTTAGATGGCATTTCAAAGGTTGGAGCATTGCTTAAATCCCCACCAGATTCAAATAGTGCAATTGCAGCCTGTTCAGCCTTTTTAGCCTCTTCTTCACCGTGAACAAGCTTTGTAACTTCGTATGCAAGAACCTTTTTAGCCTCATTTATTTCTTTATCCTTTAATGAACCTAATCTTCTAACTTCATCCATTGGTAGGAAAGTTAAAAGAGCAAGACACTTTTCAACATCTGCATCATTTACATTTCTCCAGTATTGATAGAATTCAAATGGAGTTGTTTTATTTGCATCAAGCCATAATGCTCCTTTTTCTGTTTTACCCATTTTCTTTCCTTCGCTGTTAGTTAAAAGCTTAAATGTTAACCCATAGGCTGGTTTACCTTCTTTTCTTCTAATAAGGTCAGCACCAGCAAGTATGTTGGACCATTGATCATTTCCACCAAGCTCCATTACACAACCATATCTTTTATTGAGTTCTAAGAAATCATATGCCTGCATTAACATATAGTTGAATTCAAGGAAGGATAGTCCCTTTTCCATTCTAAGTTTAAAACACTCTGCAGTAAGCATCTTATTAACTGAGAAATGTACTCCTACATCTCTTAAAAATTCTATGTAGTTTAAATTCCAAAGCCAATCAGCATTATTTACCATTATTGCTTTACCATCAGAAAAATCTATAAATCTTTCCATTTGCTTCTTTAAACATTCTGAATTATATTGTATTTCTTCCTTTGTTAGCATTTTTCTCATATCAGTTTTCCCACTTGGGTCCCCTATCATAGCAGTACCGCCACCAATTAGTGCGATTGGTCTATGGCCTGCCCTTTGCATATGTGCCATTGCCATTAAAGCTATAAAATGTCCAACGTGAAGGCTATCTGCTGTAGGGTCAAAACCAATATAGAATGTAATTTTTTCTTTTTCCAATAATTCCTTTATTTCATCTTCGTGGGTAAGCTGTTCAATAAAGCCACGTTCCATTAGCACATCAAAAGCTGACATTATTAAAACCCTCCTTAAAATAAGCTTGCATATATTTTACCAAAGTAAAAGTATAATTTCAAATAAAATTAATAATCTGCATACATATTGTCAACGTGAATTATTATTTCATAGTTAGGAAGTATTTTATGCAAATCATTTATTATTTCGTGTGCTTTTTTGCCCATATCATTTTGTTTAATCTCATTTGAAAAGACTACATCAAATATAATATTCTTTTTATGCTTCCCATCAACTAATCTAATATCGTGAACATCAAGTACATATTTATATCTTGATAGTACATCTTTTATTTTAAATCTTATTATTTCCAGCTCTTTGTTATCAAGAACAACGGGATCCATATGTAGGATTAAAACGATGTTTAATTTTTTAGACACTTCGTTTTCAATTTTATCAATAAGTTCGTGTGCTTCTAAAATATCTGTCCTATAATCTATCTCTGCGTGAAGGGAGGCTATTGTTTTTTGTGTACCATAGGTGTGAACAATAAGGTCGTGTACTCCAATTATGCCTTTATAGGACTTTACACTATCAACGATTTTTTTCACAAGTTCAGGGTCTGCAGCCTCACCAAGTAAGGGACTTATTGTTTCGTTAATAAGGTTATAACCTGCATAAAGTATAAAAAATGAAACTAATAATCCTATATATCCATCAATTGTTATATTGAAAAATTTTGAAATCAATATACTTATTAAAACAGTAGATGTTATTATTACATCACTAAAACTATCAAAGGATGTTGCGTTTATTGCTCCAGATGATGATACCTGTGATAGTATTTTATTAAAATAACCGAGCCAAAGTTTTATAATTATAGATACAACAAGGACTATTGCAGTATATATATTAAAGGTGAGTGGAGATGGATGCAGTATTTTTTCAAAGGACGATTTTAAAAACTCAAATCCAACTAAAAGTACAAGTATAGATACAATAAGACCTGCTATATATTCTCCTCTTCCGTGACCAAAGGGATGCTCTTTATCGGCAGGCTTATCTGCAATCATAAAACCTATGATTGTTACAACTGAAGAACCAACGTCAGATAAGTTGTTAAAAGCATCTGCAGTTATTGCGATACTTCCACTTAATGTACCAAATATGAATTTAAATATAAAAAGTAATATGTTAACAAAAATACCTACACCACCAGATAGATAGCCTATATATTTTCTATCGGTTTTATTTTTTAAATACATTTCAATAAGCCTTCTTGTCATATTCATCAGTCTCCCTTAATAGATTTATAGATATATTTTAACCTAAAAGTACAAAAAATAGAATTGATGTTTCAATAAATTACCACGAATTTTAATTAAGAGTAGGGTAAAAATAATAATGTCAAAAATAAAAAAATGGAGGTATGAAGTATGTTACAAAAGAATGCAAGACAAAATGTAGAAGAAAGCGTACAAAATCTACAAAACACTCTAAATAGTCTAAGACAGGCAGCTACAACTGTAGAAAATCAAAACACTAAGGCACAAATTGAACAGCAGATACAAAGTATCCAAAATACTTTAAATGCATGCCAAAACATAGCAAATACATTAAGGCAACAATAATAGGAGGGGATTACCCCTCTTAATTTATTGCAGAAAATTAATAAAAATACATTTGAAATGTATAAATATTTATGATAGTATAAATACAATAATTTAATAAAAAAATAACAATACCTTATGTAGAGGTGCCTAAGTCAATAGTACTAAAGGGGAGCTTGGCAGGTTATGAAGCTTTAGGAAAGGGGCTTTAGGCCGAAGGGGATAGTCGCCAAACTATCTACCTGGCTGTTTGCATAATATGCACTCAGCTGTCACCAAAGGGTGGAGAGCTACAAAGGTTTTGTTTGGGTATGCAAAAAGCAGCTTGAACAAACCTTGCTGCTTTTATTTTTTTATAAAGGAGGAATGGGAAATGGCAATTGTTGTACAAAAATATGGTGGAAGTTCAGTAGCTACTACTGAAAAAATAAAAAGAGTTGCAAAAAGTGTTATAGATAAAAAAAACAAGGGATATAAAGTTGTTGTTGTAATATCGGCAATGGGGGATACAACGGATGATTTAATAGAGCTTGCAAAGGGTATTTCTAATAATCCTGATAAAAGGGAGTTAGATGCACTACTTGCAACAGGTGAAATGATTTCAAGTTCGCTTTTGGCAATGGCTATAAAGGACATAGGATATGATGCAATATCCTTTAATGCATTTCAAATTCAGCTAAAAACAAATGGAGTATATGGTAAATCGTTAATTGAAGATATAAATATTCTTCCTATAAAAAATGCATTAGATTTAGATAAAATAGTTGTTGTAGCAGGATTTCAAGGTGTTTCAGATGAAGGTAATCTAACAACCTTAGGAAGAGGAGGTTCTGATACCACAGCTGTAGCACTTGCTGTTAAATTAGATGCTGAATGTGAAATATATACAGATGTTGATGGAATATATAGCGTAGATCCTCGTCTTTATAAAAATGCAAAAAAAATTGAAAACATAAGTTATGAAGAGATGTTGGAACTTTCCAGTCTTGGTGCACAGGTTATGCATTCAAGGTCTGTGGAACTTGGACAAAAATACAATATACCCATCTACGTTGGACTTAGTTGTAGCGATATAAAGGGGACATATATAAGGGAGGTTGAAGAAATGGAAAATAAGCCAGTAACTGGACTAGCAGTTTCAGATGATGATGTTTCAATAACTTTACTTGATATTGATTATGATATTTATACCCTATCAAGTATATTTGAATCAATAGCTGCAAGGAAGATTAATGTTGATATGATAAGCCAGACTGCACCACAAAACGGCAGTGTCAACATATCCTTTACAATACCAAAGGCTGATTTAAATGAGTGTTTAGAAGTTGTCAGAGCATATACGGTTAAAAGGCCAATTATAGACGAAAATGTAACAAAATTTTCTATAGTAGGCATTGGTATGAAGACGACATCGGGTGTTGCAGCAAGGCTCTTTAGGGTGTTTAAGGAGAATAATATACAGGTTAAAATGATTACCACATCAGAAATAAGAATTACTTGCACTATAAATAGGGAGGATAAATTAAAGGCAGTTGAACTTGTGGCAAAGGAATTTAATTTATAAGAAATGTAAAAACTATAGGAAGAAAAACTTTCTATAGTTTTTTGTTATTATGTAAATTATATGTTAAAAATAAGTATAAAGCATAAATATTTTTATTTTTTATATTGCAAAAGTCATATAAAAGTATTATTATATGATTAAAGAATCATATACTTTATATGGAAGGTGATAGAATGAAGTTGCAGGAAATTAATAAAGCACATTTTGAGGGAATGGAAAATAGCATAACTGGGGTATTAGAGCTTTATACTACGACCTGTCCAGTTTGTGTACAATTAAAGCCTGTACTTGAGGAAGTAGCACAGGAGATAGAAAATGTTAATTTCTACACAATTAATGCACAGGAAAATATGTCAGTTGCAAGAAAGTTTAAAGTAATGAGTGTACCTACTACACTTATATTAAAAAATGGCGAAGTTGTGGAAAAAGTAATAGGTTTTAAAAATAAAGAAGAATTAAAGCAGATAGTACAAAAGCATTTTTAGGTGAGGATATGGAATTAGTTAATATTTTAAAGGCTTTATCAGATGAAACGAGAATAAGGATATTAAATCTTTTAATGGTTAAAGAACTTTGTGTATGTGAGCTTGAGGTGCTTCTTGGACTTAATCAGTCCAACGCCTCAAGACACCTAAATAAACTTTCTTCTGCTGACATTTTAAAGAGCTATAAAAAGGGACAGTATGTATATTATTTCATAAACTCAGATTTTATAAAAAAATATCAAAATCTATATGAAACCCTTAGACAAAACTTTAACAATTATGATATACTAATGAACGACAAAAAAAATTTAGATAAATATATTTTAAGTGGTATATCCTGTGAAGATTTAAAGGAAGGTAAATTAAAATTTTAAGGGAGGTTAGTTTATGGAAAAGAAAAAAGGATTAGGCTTTTTTGAAAGGTATTTATCTATTTGGGTTGCTCTATGTATTGTTGTTGGTATCTTAATAGGAAAATACATTCCTATAATACCAAAAACATTAAGCCGATTTGAGTATGCTAATGTTTCAATTCCTGTTGCAATATTAATATGGCTTATGATTTATCCAATGATGCTTAAAATTGATTTTTCAAGTGTTGTGAATGCAACTAAAAAACCAAAGGGACTTATAGTTACTTGTGTTACAAACTGGATAATAAAACCATTTACAATGTATTTATTTGCATACTTTTTCATAAGAATAGTGTTTAATAATTTCATCCCAGATAACCTTGCAACAGAATATATAGCAGGAGCAGTTCTTCTTGGTGCTGCACCTTGTACAGCTATGGTTTTTGTATGGAGCTATTTAACTGATGGAGATGCAGGATATACACTTGTTCAAGTTGCGGTAAATGACTTAATTATACTTGTTGCATTTACACCAATTGTTGCCTTTTTACTTGGTGTAAGCAATGTTAAAGTGCCATATAATACTCTATTCTTATCAACTATTCTATTTGTTGTTATACCACTTACATTTGGTTATCTAACAAGAAGAAGTGTTATTAAGAATAAAGGACTTGATTATTTTGAAAATGTATTTTTAAAGAAGTTTGATAATGTAACAATAGTAGGACTACTATTAACACTTGTTATAATATTCTCATTCCAGGGAGAAATTATACTAAACAACCCATTCCATATTCTATTAATAGCAGTACCACTTACAATTCAAACCTTCTTTATATTTGGATTTGCATATGCTTGGTCAAAGATTTGGAAGCTTCCACATAATATTGCGGCACCAGCATCTCTAATTGGTGCAAGTAATTTCTTTGAACTTGCTGTTGCAGTTGCAATATCATTATTTGGTTTAAAATCAGGAGCAGCTCTTGCAACAGTTGTGGGTGTTTTAACAGAGGTTCCAATAATGCTAACTCTTGTTAAAATTGCAAATAATACAAGACATTGGTTTAAGTAATAAAACCTCTTTTGGAGCCAGACTGTTGACAAGGCTATTTATTGATTAGCCCCATGAAGGATTTCTTGGGCATTCGTTCTACAGCTTAAGCAATTCTAAGCTTTTCTTTGTTTGAAAATGTCCTACCCTTGCGATGCCATCGTCCTGATGGCCGCTCGGCTCGGCACGTCCTGTGCCGAATTGCGGACTTTTTCTACGTCTAAGCCTAAGAATTGATAGAGCTCATGAAAGAGCCTATTGAAATCCTTTTATGGGGCTTTTTCATACTTTAGCTAACAAGTGGGTTTGTGAACAATCTGACCCCTTTTGGGGTTTTTATTGACTTTAATATTTAATTATTTTATAATATATTTATAAAGTATAGAAGGGAGATGTTTTTATGCAAATTAAAATACTTGGTTCAGGTTGTGCAAACTGCAAAAAGCTTGAGGCAAATGCAAGAGAGGCTATCAAAGAACTTGGAGTAGAAGCTGAAGTTATAAAGGTTGAGGATTTTAAAGATATTATGAAGTATGGAGTTATGAGAACTCCTGCAATAGTAATAAATGAAAAGGTAAAGATGTTTGGAAAGGTTTGTACAGTAGATGAAATAAAGAACTATATAAAGGATGAAATGTAGGAGGAATTTTATGTCAAAAACTTGGTATCCAGTAATAGACTATGAAAAGTGCACAGAGTGTGGGATATGCTTTGACCACTGTAAACACGGTGTCTATAGTAAAAGAGAAAGCAGAATAATTGTAGTTGAAGGGGAAAACTGTGTTCACGGATGTAGAGGCTGTCAAAGCAAATGTCCTTCAGGTGCTATAAGCTATGTTGGTGATGACGGCACAACTAAGGGAGGTTGCTGCTGTAGCTGTTGTTAAAAAATAGCTTATCTATGTTAAAATTATAACTTTTCAAAAAATATTGAAATTTATTTCTGTATTTTGATAAAATAAAAATAGGCAGAGTAAAGAGAGCCACAACACATTAAGGGAGTGTTGTGGCTTTTTTGAATAATGAATGCATATATTTTATTATCTAAAATTGAGGGGGATATAAAATGTCAAAGTATATTCTTGCATTAGACCAAGGGACAACCAGTTCAAGAGCAATAGTCTTTGATAAGGGAGGACAAATTATTTCTGTTGCACAAAAGGAATTTACTCAAATATATCCAAAGGCTGGATGGGTTGAACATAATCCTATGGAGATTTGGGCAACTCAAATAGGTGTAGCAAATGAGGCTATGGCTAAGGCTGGGCTAACAGCACAGGATATTGCAGCAATTGGTATAACAAATCAAAGAGAAACTACAGTTGTATGGGATAGGACAACAGGAAAACCAATATACAATGCAATAGTATGGCAGTGTAGAAGGACAGCAGATATATGTGATGACTTAAGAAATAAAGGCTATGCAGAAATGATAAGAAATAAAACAGGATTAGTAGTTGATGCATATTTTTCAGGTACAAAGATAAAATGGATACTTGATAACGTTGAGGGTGCAAGAGAAAAGGTTGAAAAAGGGGAGCTTTTATTTGGTAATATAGATACGTGGCTTATTTGGAACTTAACAGGTGGGAGGGTTCACGTTACTGACTATTCAAATGCTTCAAGAACAATGCTATATAATATTTACGAATTAAAGTGGGATGATGAGATACTTGAAATATTAAATATTCCTAAATCAATGCTTCCAGAGGTTAAGCCATCAAGCTGTATATATGGATATACAGCAGTTGATGTAATAGGAGGAGAAATTCCAATAGCAGGAGATGCAGGAGATCAGCAGGCGGCTCTATTTGGACAGGGATGTTATAGAGAAGGTATGGCTAAAAATACATATGGAACAGGATGCTTTATGCTAATGAACACAGGAGAAAAGCCTGTTAAATCAAAGAATGGACTTTTAACAACAATAGCTTGGGGAGTAGATGGAAGGATAGAGTATGCTCTTGAGGGGAGTATATTTATAGCAGGTGCAGTAATTCAGTGGTTAAGAGATGAGCTAAGAATGATAAAAACAGCAGCCGACAGCGAAGAGTATGCAACAGCTGTTGAAGACTCTAATGGAGTATACGTTGTCCCTGCATTTGTCGGTATGGGTGCTCCATATTGGGATATGTATGCAAGGGGAACAATAGTAGGATTAACAAGAGGAGCAAAGAAGGAGCATATTATAAGAGCTGCCCTTGAATCAATGGCATATCAAACAATGGATGTTATTAAGTCTATGGAGGAGGATTCTGGAATTTGCCTTTCAGCACTTAAGGTTGATGGGGGTGCAGCTGCAAACAACTTCCTAATGCAATTCCAATCAGACATATTAAATGTCGATGTTTACAGACCAAGGGTAATAGAGACAACAGCATTAGGTGCTGCATATCTTGCTGGATTGGCAGTTGGATATTGGAAAAATAAAGAGGAGATATTAAGTAATTGGGCTGTAGACAAAAAATTTGAACCTAATATGGATGAAGAAAAGAGAACAAAGCTTATTAGGGGATGGCATAAGGCAGTAAAGAGAGCATTAGAATGGGAAAAGGAAGAATGATTGATTTTTAATCTAAAATATGGTAAACTATAATTAATAGAATATTTTGGCGAGAGTTGAGAGCCGTGAAAATAGACCACATATGTGGTTCTGTTTTCACGGCTTAATTTTTTAAGGGGAGGTTTTTGTATGTACGATGTTGCAGTAATTGGTGCAGGCATAGTTGGGACAAGTATAGCAAGGGAATTATCAAGATATGACTTAAATGTAGTGGTTATAGAAAAAAGCAGTGATGTAGCAAATGGCTCTACAAAGGCAAACAGTGGAATTGTTCACGCAGGGTACGATGCAAAGGAAGGTACTTTAAAGGCAAAGTTTAATGTTTTAGGAAGTGAGATGTACGAAGAGATATGCAGAGAATTAGATGTACCATATAAGAGAAATGGTTCTTTAGTAATTGCCTTTAACGATGAGGATTTAAGACATATAGAGATGCTCTATAAAAGAGGATTAGCAAATGGAGTTAGGGAACTTGAAATAATAGATAAAAACAAGGTTTTATCTTTAGAACCAAATGTTCAGGATAACGTTGTGGGGGCTCTTTATGCAAAAACAGGAGCAATAGTATCTCCCTTTGAGCTTGCTATTGCTCTTGCAGAAAATGCAAATCAAAATGGAGTTGAATTTATGCTTTCAACTCAAGTTGTAAGAGTTTATAAGGAGAAGGATGTATTTACGATTGAGACAAGCCAAGGAATTATAAAATCAAGATATTTAGTCAATGCAGCAGGACTCTTTGCGGATGATATAAATGATATGCTTGGAGGAGAAAAATTTAGGATTATACCAAGAAGAGGAGAATATTGTTTATTTGATAAAGCAGTTGGAGGAATAGTTACAAGAACTATATTCCAAACTCCTACAAATAAAGGAAAGGGGATACTGGTATCTCCAACGGTACACGGCAATTTATTTGTTGGTCCTAATGCAGTTGAAATGGATAGAAGGGACGATGTTTCAACAACAAAAGAGGGCCTTGATGAGGTATTAAGGGGAGGAAGTAGAAGTGTAAAGGGATTAAATCAAAGAGATGTAATAACTTCCTTTACAGGTATTAGAGCAACACCGGATAAGAGGGATTTTATAATAAATATACCAACTCCAAATGCTGTAAATGCAGCAGGGATAGAATCTCCAGGTCTTACGGCATCTGTAGCAATTGCTCCATATGTTGTATCACTTATTGAAGAACAGGGACTTAAACTTATAAAGAAGGGTAGTTTTATAGCCACAAG
The DNA here is from genome assembly GCF_000472625.1 of Caloramator sp. ALD01. Lineage (NCBI taxonomy): Bacteria > Bacillati > Bacillota > Clostridia > Eubacteriales > Clostridiaceae > Caloramator > Caloramator sp. ALD01. The sequence continues at coordinate 110,206 of NZ_AXAA01000005.1, read as the reverse complement.
ACAAAATACAAAATTGTTTATAAATATGTCAGAGGATGAAAAGAGAGAAGTTTTAAGTAAAAATCCTATGTATGGAAGGATAATCTGTAGATGTGAACACATAACAGAGGGAGATATAATAAGTGCCATAAGAAGACCACTTGGAGCAAAAAGTGTAGATGGAGTGAAAAGAAGAGTTAGAGCAGGGATGGGAAGATGCCAAGGAGGCTTCTGTATGCCAAGAGTGGTTGAAATACTTGCAAGGGAGCTTAATATATCTCTAACTGAAGTAAAAAAATCAGATGAAGGCAGTTTTATTTTGACAGGTAAGACAAAGTGATGGGAGGAGAAAAAATGAAGAGGGATTTGGTTATAATAGGTGGCGGACCTGCAGGACTTGCAGCAGCAATAGAGGCAAAGAAGAATGGAATAGATGATATTCTGATATTAGAAAGGGACAAAAGACTTGGAGGTATACTTCAGCAGTGTATACACAATGGTTTTGGACTTCATATTTTTAAAGAACAGCTCACAGGCCCAGAGTATGCCCAAAGGTTTATAGATGAGGTAGAAAAATTAAAAATAGAATACAAGCTTGATACTATGGTATTACACTTATCAGAAAATAAGCATATTACAGTACTAAATCCAAAGGATGGCATTGTTGGAATAGATGCAAAGGCAGTAATACTTGCAATGGGATGCAGAGAAAGAACAAGGGGAGCCTTAAATATACCAGGAAGTAGACCAGCTGGTGTATTTACTGCAGGTGCAGCCCAAAGATTTGTGAATATGGAAGGATATATGGTAGGTAAGAAGGTTGTAATTTTAGGTTCGGGTGATATAGGACTAATAATGGCAAGGAGAATGACACTTGAGGGTGCAGAGGTTAAGATGGTTGTGGAGCTTATGCCATACTCAACTGGGCTTAAGAGAAATATTGTTCAGTGCCTTGAGGACTTTGATATACCTCTTTTATTTAGTCACACAGTTGTAAAGATACACGGTAGAGAAAGAGTAGAGGGAGTTACGATTGCAGCTGTAGATGAAAATAGAAGGCCTATTGAGGGAACAGAACAGTATGTTGAGTGTGATACACTTTTATTATCTGTTGGATTGATACCAGAGAATGAACTCTCAAGGGAGGCAAATATTAAATTAAATCCAGTAACTTCTGGGGCTTATGTTAATGAGCTTATGGAAACAAGTGTAGATGGAATTTTTGCCTGTGGGAATGTTGTTCACGTACACGATTTGGTTGACTATGTTACAGAGGAAAGCTACCTTGCAGGCTATGGTGCTTCTAATTATATAAAGGGAGAATATGTTAAAGATGAAACTGGATTTATAACTAAAACAGGATTTGGCATACGATATGTAGTTCCTAATAGAATAAATCCCAAAAATGTAAAGGATAAGGTAAACTTCTATATGAGGGTAAATGATGTATATAATAATGTTGATTTAGTTGTAAGAGATGGAGATAGGATTGTTTACAAAGTTAGGAGAAACCACGTTTCACCTGGAGAAATGGAGAATGTTAAACTTTCAAAGGATGCTTTAGAAAAGGTAGAAGGCAGTGAACTCGTATTTGCATTAGAGGAGGTGGCAAAATGAAAAGGAAGATGACTTGCATAAGCTGCCCCTTAGGATGTCAGCTTGAGGTTGAAGTTGGTGAAAATATAACAGTATCAGGGAACAAATGTAAAAGAGGAGAAGAGTATGCTAAAAATGAAATAACAAATCCTAAAAGAATTATAACCTCAACTGTAAAGGTCTTAGGAGGAGATAGACCTCTTGTGTCAGTTAAAACAGATAGGGAGGTTCCAAAGAATTTGATATTTGAGATAATGAAGGAGATAAATAAGGCAGAGGCTGTAGCACCTGTTGAAATTGGGGATATTATTATAGAGAATGTTTTGGGGACAGGTGCTAATGTGGTAGCAACATCAAAGGTATTGAAAATATAAAGGAGATAGCTTGGTTTGCTATCTCCTAAAACTATACATATGTATATCTGGATGAATTTTTTCTTCAGAAATCATATCCCTTATTATTTGACCTGCTATTATTGAATATAGTATCCCATTTGAACCATATCCAAGTGCAAAGTAGAAGTTTTTAAACTTTGGATGTACACCTATATATGGAAGCCCATCCTTTGTATCTCCAAATAGTCCGTGGAATTTAAACTCAACTTCTAAATCTATATTAGGAAACATTTGGCGAAGTCTTTGTTCAAGCTTTTGATATTTATTTTGAATTATAATTTGAGGGGGATTGTTTATAGGTATATCCTCTCCACCGATTATAATTCTATTATCCTGTGTTGTTCTAAGGTAATTGTATGGTGTACAGTCGTTTCTTATTATACACCTGTTATACCATCCTTCAAAACTATTAACTGGTTTTGTTGCTATTGTAAAGCTTGTATTTAGTTTTACTATGTTTTCTTTTATTAAGTTTTTAGCCTGATATCCTGTTGCAACAACCACCTTTTGGGCAGTTATCTTTTTATGCTTATCTGTAAAGAGTATAACTTTATTGTTTTTATGCTGATATTTTAATATAGCAGTATTTTCATAGATTATAAGGCCCCTACTTTGGCTATCCTTTATAAGTTCGTGGGCAAATCTATAGGGGTCAATTTCTGCACCACCACATTTTGAATATATTGCAGCCTCAATTGGGAATGAGAATTTATCCTTTGCAGTATTTTTGTCTAAAAATTCAATGTCAAAGTCTGCAGCCCGTCTTATTTTATATTCTTCTTTAAACTTCTGTACCTTTGATTTATCCTGTGTAAAATACAGGCTCTCTCTTCTTGTAAAGTCACACTTATCCTTTAGAGTTTTTATAATTCTTTCAATTTCATAGACAGCAGCTTCGTTAGCCTTGTAGGCCTTTAGAGCATTTACTATGCCTATCTTCTTTTCAAGCTCTAAAATGTCGAAATCTACTTCGTACTGGAGTATGGAGGTTGATGCACTTGTACTTCCATATCCTATAATATTTTTATCAACAAGTACAATTTTTTTACCTAAAAAAGAAAGATAGTAGCTTAAAATAGCTCCTGTAATTCCTCCGCCTATAATCAAAATATCACAGTCTTCATTTTTGCTAAGGTATGTATATTTGTTTAGAACTTGATTTTTATTAGTCCAAATAGGATTATAGGAGACGAGCTTCATTGTATCAACTCCCTTCTCCTATATTTTTATACCTATAATATCAAATTATTCATTATAACTTAGGTGTTAATTATAAAATAGTAGGAGTTTAAAAGGTATTCTTCATTGTATTTTTCAGCAAGTCTTTTTAAAAAAGCCTTTGCCTTAGTATATTCCTTTGTGGATAAAAGCTGATGAAATTTTACAAACTCTTTATCGTTTGCCTTATCCTTAAAATACCCCCATACGTGTTGTAGTGTATTTTTTACGGCACCTTCATTTAAGAGAAGAGATAGAGCATAGTCTATGGTTTTATAGAATTCCAGCATATTAGTTTCGCTGTTTATTATGCTACTGCATTTTTTATATAGTGCGTAGTCCTTTTCCATAACAACATATTTGTATTTTGCCCATTCATCATACATTACTGATTTTTTTACAGGAAAGATGGTATTTATGCATTTTATTGCAGATATATCCTTATCCTTTGTTTCAAGCATTATATCGCAGTCAAATTTACTTGCTATCTTATAAAACTCTAAAAAATTTTGAATTGATACATAGTCGGAATGGGCACCCTTTTGTTTTGTAGGGGATTGGTCTGAGTAGTGTAGCTTCATTGGGCCATCTTCTTTTTTCCAAGTTTCTAAACATTTTTTAAGTATTGTTTCAGTATTATCCTGAGTTGGGTTTATGCTGTGATGAAGAATATCGAATACTGCAGGTATGCTAATTCTATTAGATATATCTAAAACTTCATCTATGTTAAAATTCTTTTCATCATTTTCTATTACAAGTCTTTTTTTAGATGATTGACTTAGTAAATTAAAATTTTTACAAAATCTTTCCATAGCAGAGGATTTATCTTTATAAACACCCCCGATATGAAGGACAACCTTATGGGTATAATCAAGCTCTAAGCTGTCTAAAAATAGAGTGTGGTACTCTATTTCTCTAATTGAGTTTTCTACTATTGAATTGTCCGGTGAGTTTATTATAGTGTATTGCCCAGGGTGCATAGATACTCTAATGTTGTTATTTTTTATGTATTCACCTATTTTTATCAATATATCCTTGAATTCAGCATCCCAATCATATGTATTTATCTTATGTCCACCAAAGGGTATTATGTCAGAACTTATTCTGAAAAGATAGATTCCCTTTGAAACGTTGTATTCTAATATTTTAAGTAAATCTAAAAGATTTTGCTGAATTGCCTCGTAAAGTCTTTCCTTTGTAAAGTTTTTTATCATAAATCCTCTATTGGTTTTGTATTTGACTCCAAGAGGAATACAAGCGTATCCTATCTTCATAAATATGCCTCCCTTCTTAGTAGAATTTTAGCATAAAATAGTGATTTGTTGTATTGATATTATTTGACTACTTGGTATAATAAATTATGTATGAAGGAAGGAGTGGATAAGATGAAGTTTTTAATTCCAATGATTGTAGGTGCACTGATAGGATACATAACAAATTATCTTGCAATAAAAATGCTCTTTAGACCCCACTATGAAAAAAGAATATTTGGTATTAAAATTCCCTTTACACCAGGACTTATACCAAAGGAGAAGGACAGAATTGCAAAGAGTGTAGGAAAGGCGGTCGGAACACATCTTTTGTCAACCGATGTGTTTGTAGATGCTCTTTGCAGCAATCAGGTAAAGGAACAGGTTGTTGAATGGTTAAAGAATAGATTTTATTCCTTAAAGAATTCATCAAGGAAGGTATGTGATTTACTTAATATACTTGGTGATAAAAGAGATAAAGTAATAGACAATCTTAAGAATAGTTTTACAGGATTTATAGTAGAGTATATAAAAAAAGACAATAATAGGATTTTAGAGCTTATAAATGAACAAATTAATTTAAAGGAAACATTATTGTCCATATTAGACAGTGTAGATGTCAAGTTAAAAATTAAGGATATTGTAAATAACGTATCACAAAGTAATCAAGCATTAAAGGAAGTTATACCAAGTTCCTTAGATGGTTCTATAAAGATATATATATATTCAAATAAGGACAAAATTGCAAAGGGACTTTTAGAGGCACTTTCAAAGGAAAATGTTAGAGAAAAGATTTCTCACTCTGCCGCAAAAATGGTGGAAAACACATTGGGTAAATTTGCAGCTATGTTTTTAAGCCCTGAGCTTATAGGAGAAAAGATAATATCGTCTCTACAGGGTTATATAAGTAGTGAAGAAAACCATCACGATATAGCGATGATGGTAATTGCACTCTATGAAAAGCTTACAGAAACTAAAGTCAACGATATATTTATGTCCTTCTCCGATGATTCAAAGGAGGACATCGCAGAAAAACTTTCAAATGCAATTAATAGTTATGTAAAGGATTTAGTTTACGGATTTAATATAGAAGAAGCGTTAACCAAAATGGCCTATAATGATGAGCTGTATAAGGTTGTGAATATGGCAGTTTCATATATTATAGATAGTTTTATGAATATTGAGGTTTCAAGCTTATTAAGTAATATAGAAGAAGACGAGCTTGATGCTGCCTTTAATGCTTTAGATGGTATGTTTGAAGAATTTATAAGGGATAAGGCATCAAGGATAATAGGTTTAATCGATGTATCAAAGCTTGTTGAGGATAGAATAAATAGCTTTGATGTTGCCTTTGCAGAGAAGATAATTCTTGAGGTAGCAAGCAAAGAATTATCTGCAATAACTTGGCTTGGAGCACTTTTAGGTGCAATTATGGGAATAATATCTCCATTATTACAAACTCTATAAGATGGAGGATTTTATGTTAAAGGAATTTACTATTGATTTAAAGAAAACCTATGAGGCGATTTTAGCTGGAGAAGGCAATATAGATGGATTTATTAATAAATGGTCGGTAGATGGACATATTGGTGAATTCTATGAAAAGATTAAGAACAAAGAGGAGAGAAAAACTACAGGAAGCTTTTATACACCTAAAATAATAGTTGATTTTATTACAAAGGATTTAGCAGATAAAATTGATAGTTTAAGGGATGTAAAGATTTTAGACCCCTCCTGTGGAGGGGGATATTTTCTAATAGGGATGTATACTGCTCTATTAGAGAAGGGGTTTAATAGAGATGATATAATAAAGTCCCTATATGGCTATGATATAGATGAGAATGCAGTTATGATTACAACACTTGAACTTTATAGATTAAGTGGTATTTTGCCAAAGAATATAATAAAAAAGGATTTTTTATTTGAAGACAATTTAACCTATAACTATATAATAGGAAATCCTCCCTATGTTGGGCATAAAATGATAGATAAGGATTATAGGGCAAAGTTAAAGGAGAAATATTTAGAGGTATTTTCGGATAAAGCAGATTTGAGTTATTGTTTTATAAAAAAGTCAATAGATTCCTTAAAAAGGGATGGTAGGCTTATCTTTTTTACATCAAGATATATGCTTGAGGCACTTTATGGTGAGGGTATAAGGGAGTATATATTAAAATATGGTTCTATAGAATCAATAGTTGATTTTTATGGAGTAAGGCTCATAAAGGGTGTAGGTGTAGATAATATTATTTTAAGTTTTGTAAAATCAATGGATTATGATAGTATAAATTATTTTAGATTAAAATCAGATGCAAAACATAAGGGACAGGTGGTTTTAAATGATATAAAAAGTGGTGAAAAAAAATATCACCTCTTTTTTAAGGTTGATAGGAGTAGTTTAAAAAAGGACGGATGGATTTTTTTAGACGAAGTTGGGCTAAATATATTAAATAAAATAAAGGGAGTTGAGCTTGGGACAATATGTAGTAGTTTTCAGGGGATTATAACGGGCTGTGACAAGGCTTTTATTTTAAATAGACAAGAAGTAGAAGAATATAATATAGAGAAGGAATTAATAAGAAGATGGATCAAAAGCAGTCATATAGATAAATTTAAAGTGGCTCCCTCCGATGAGTTTATAATATATAGTGATATGATTAAAAATGAAGAGGAATACAAAAATGCAATAGAATACATATCAGCTTATAAAGAAAAGCTTTTGGTAAGAAGAGAATGTAAAAAGGGAGTAAGAAAATGGTTTGAGCTTCAATGGGGAAGAAACAGGGAGGATTTTGAGGGAAAAAAGATAATATATCCCTATAAATCAAATACAAATAGATTTGCTATAGATGAGGGAAGTTTCTATAGTGCAGATGTATATAGCTTAAAAATAAATGATATGTTTAAGGAAGTTTTTTCATATGAATTTATTGTTGGTGTCTTAAATAGCACAATATATGACTTCTATATAAAAACAATGGCAAAGAAATTGGGGGATGACCTATACGAATACTATCCTAATAAGATTTTAAAGCTGAAAATTCCAAACTACATAAAGGAAATTGAGGATATAGTAAAATCTAATAGGGATGAAAAGGAAAAGATTAAAGAGATTGATAGTATATTATGCCAATATTTTGAAATAGAGTGCCACCAAGAGCTCCGAAAAAATGATACCTTAAAAATTGTCACCACTATATATAGTGAATAAAAGATAATATGCGCAACTATATATAGTATGTTTTTAAAAATAATTTGATTTTTTCGGAGGTCTCCCACCCAGGTGAAATGTGAAATATTCTAAAAATTACAAGATACAAAGCGATATATAAGGCGGTGAGGTTTATGAAAAAGTTTAAAAAAACAGCCATTATAACAGGTGGAGGACAAGGAATAGGCAAGGGTACAGCTAAAAGGCTCCTTATGGAAAATTACAATGTTGTTATTGCTGAAATAGATAAAGAAGCAGGGCAGGAAACAGTAGATGAATTAAAAATATTTGGGGATATAAAGTTTATATGTTGTGATGTTTCTAAAGAAGAGGATGTTAAAAATTTAGTTTCTCAAACTGTTAATATATTTGGTGGAGTTGATGTTCTTATAAATAATGCTGCTATTTCAATAAATAAACCAATTACAGAGTTAAGCCTTGAGGAGTGGAATAGAGTTATATCAATAAACCTTACAGGTGCATTTTTGTGTTCTAAATATTGTGCACCGTATCTAAAACAAACAAAGGGTTCTATAATAAATATCGCATCTACAAGAGCCTTTATGTCTGAAAAGGATACGGAAGCATATTCTGCCTCAAAGGGAGGTATTTTTGCATTAACACACGCACTTGCTGTGAGTTTAGGGCCAGATGTGAGGGTAAATTGTATAAGTCCTGGATGGATTGAGGTTAGTGAATTGAAAAAACAAGGCATAAGAAAAACACCAATTTTAAGTGAAATGGACAATAAACAGCATCCTGCTGGAAGAGTGGGAAATGCAGATGACGTTGCTTCTATGATTTTATTTTTGATAGATGAAAGAAATTCCTTTATAACAGGTGCAAATTTTATTGTGGATGGCGGAATGACAAGAAAGATGATATATGTTTAATAGGATAGATAAGTGCTGACAAGGGTGTGACATTATCTATATTATGGATAATGTCACATTTCACTTGGGTGGCACTTTTTTTGTTTGATTTTTTGATAAAAGTAGTATAATATAATATACGAACAAATGTTCGGGAGGCGGTATTGTGAGGAATATTTTACACGTAGATTTGAATGCTTTTTATGCTTCAGTAGAGCAGGCAGAGGATAAAAATCTCCAGGGAAAACCTGTTGCAGTTGCGGGGGATAAAGAAAAGAGGACAGGTATAATACTTACGGCCTCCTATGAGGCACGAAGATATGGTATAAAGACAGGTATGACAATAGGAGATGCACTTAAATTGTGTAGAGATTTAATATTAGTTAAACCAAATTTCAGAAGATACGTAGAGTATTCTAACAGGGTTATGGATATTTTAAGAAGTTTTACGCCAGATGTGGAGGTTTTTAGCATAGATGAGGCTTGGCTTGATGTATCAGGGTGTGAAGGATTGTTTGGAGATGGGGTAGAAATAGCTAATTTAATAAGAAAAAAAATACGAGAGGAACTTGGAATTACGGCAAGTGTGGGGGTATCCTACTGCAAATTAATGGCAAAGATGGCCTCGGATCTAAAAAAGCCTGATGCCACCAGCATAATTGATGAAAAGGATGTTCCAAAAATAATTTGGCCTATGCCTGTTGACGAACTTTTTGGTGTTGGTAGACGAATGAAAAGCAGACTAAATGAGCTTGGCATTTTTACAATAGGGGATTTGGCAAATACACCCTTAAGCCTTTTAACTAATAATTTTGGTAAGGTTGGAAGATATTATTGGAATTATGCAAATGGTATTGATTTTTCAAAGGTAGAAAGTAGCTACGATTGTATAAAGGGAGTAGGTAATTCAATAACAACACCTAAGGATTTAGTTGATGTTAAAGAAATATCTGAAATTTTTATGGTTTTAGCAGAGAGTGTAGGTATGAGGTTAAGAAGGATGGGGTTTGAGGGAAATGTGGTAGAAGTGGTATTTAGAAAGAGTAGCTTTGAAACAATAGTAAGAAGGCATAAAGTAAATGAATATATAGATACAACGGTTGATATACATAGGGAAGCGTTAAATTTATTTTTGAAAAATTGGGATAGAAGCAAAATAAGACTCCTTGGAATTAGAGTAACTGGTCTTAAAGAAAAACAAAAATTTGAGCAGATAAGTTTATTTGAAGATGAAACAAAGAAAAAGAGAGAGAAATTGGATATGTGCTTAGATACCATAAGAGAAAAATATGGAAAATATTCTGTTTTTCGTGCAATAACAATGCAAAATGACAGCAATAAAACTATAAGAGTTTTAGATAAAGATGAGTGGATACCTATGAACTCCTTTAATAAAGGTGGTGGTAGGATATGAAACTTTTAAGAGAGAAGGCGAATGTTTTAGTATTGTTTCAGGATACAATAATGAATCCTATTATGATAATGTGCAGTATGGGTGTGTTTAAAGTAAATAGAGTAATAAACATAAACAAAGAGCGTAGATATTTAAGGGATTGTTATATATTCTTATGTTCTGTTGAGGGAAGAGATGAGCCTATTGAGCTAAGATGGGATATAGAAGGCAATATATGGTTTTTAGAAAAATTCTAAAAAATAGTTAACAAAATTAGTATGAATAATTATAATTAACTTAGAGGGGGTGAAGTTATGATAGAGGCAATAAAGGCAGGAACAATAAGGGGGGCTAAAAAAGGTATAGAAACAACTTTTAAAATAGGTAAAATATTGGTTCCTATATATTTTATAGTTACATTTATTAAATATACGCCTATAATAAATTATATTGCGATTGTATTTAAACCTATTATGCATTTGGTTGGACTTCCCGGTGAAGCTGCATTACCATTTGTTGTTGGAAACGCAATAAATTTATATGCAGGTATAGGAGCAATTTTGGCCTTAAGTCTAACGCCAAAGGAGATAACAATTATATCAGTTATGCTCTGTTTTTCCCACAGTCTATTTTTAGAAACAGCTTTGTGTAAAAAAATAGGAGTTTCTGCTACGTTTATGGTAGTTTTAAGACAAATACTTGCATTTATAGCAGGTATTATACTTAATATTATTTTATAAGAGGTGAGTTTTTTGATTATAGATGTTTTAAAGGAAGCATTTTTAGGAAGTATGTCCTCAATGTGGACAGTTATTAAGATAGTTATTCCTCTTATGATAGTTATTGAAATAATAAAGGAGTTAAACTTACTAAACAAAATTTGTGGTATCTTTAAACCCCTAACTAAACTTTTGAAGATATCGGAAACTACGATTTTACCATTATTTTCGGGACTTTTTTTTGGATTAGTATATGGTGCGGGACTTATAATAGATGCTGTAGAAGAGGGAAATATAACAAGAAAGGATATGTATCTTGTGGCGGTATTTTTAGGAGCCTGTCACGCAATTGTTGAAGATACTCTTATATTCGTACAAATAGGTGCAAACGGCTGGATAATATTCTGCGTTCGATTAATTGCGGCGTTTATAATAACATATATTTTTGGTTTTATTTTTGAAAAATCAAACACAGCAAAGAGAATTGTAAATAAAGAAATAGCAGGTTAGAACACCTGCTATTTTATTCACCTATAACTTCTTTTATGTATTTTGGAAGTACAAAACAAGCCTTATGTATTTCTGGAGTATAGTACTTAGTATCCATTTCTGGAATCTTTGTAATATCTACTTGAGTTGGATCATATTTCTTTGAACCAACTGTAAAGCTCCAGTATCCTCCTGGGTAAGTTGGGATTGCAGCCATAAATAGTTTAGTAACAGGGAATATAGCCTTTGCATCGCTAAATACCTTTCTTACTGTATCTGGTAAGAAGAATGGAGTTTCTGTTTGTGCAACAAATATTCCATCTTCTGTTAGAGCTTCATATATATCCTTGTAGAAGTTTCCACCAAATAGACCTTCAGCAATGCTAAATGGGTCAGTTGAGTCAACAATAATTACATCAAATTCATTTTTATGTTCCTTAACATATTTTATTCCATCGCCTATAAATACTTCACATCTTGGATCATCAAGTGCACAGCTTATTTCTGGTAGATACTTTTTACAAGCATCTACAACGTCCTTATCTATTTCACAAAGAACAGCCTTTTCTACAGACTTATGCTTTAATATTTCTCTTATTGCACCACCATCTCCACCACCAACAACTAAAACCTTCTTTGGATTTGGGTGTGTAAATAGTGGAATGTGTGAAATCATTTCGTGATAAACAAATTCGTCTTTAATTGTTGTTTGAACTATACCGTCAAGTATAAGCATTCTTCCAAATACTTCTGAATCTACTATTGCCATATCTTGGTATTGAGTCTGTTTTCTAAGAAGAGTTTCTTTAATTTTGTAGGACATAGCTACGCCTTCGCCCTCAAGTTGCATTTCCTTAAGCCACATATCCATTGCCATTAAAATCGCCTCCTTTTTGGGATTTTAGATACAAATAGCATTTTAGCATTAATTAGGATTAATTACAATATTCATATCAAAAAAAATATAGTACAATTAATATACAAAGATATCTTATGTAAGATAATAGTAAAATATTCGGAGGTGTTCCTATGGAGTTTAGCTTAAAAACTTCAAAGACGGAGGAGTTTATTAACATAACTAATTTTGTTAGAGAGGCAGTAGAAAAAAGCGGCGTAAAGGATGGATTAGCAGTTGTATTTATTCCACATACAACCGCAGGTGTAACTATAAATGAAAATGCTGACCCTGATGTTGTAAGGGATATGATAGTTACACTTGACAAAGTTTATCCTGTAAAGGGTGATTATTGGCATATAGAGGGCAATTCCCACGCACATATTAAAGCATCTCTAATGGGTTCCTCCTGTAGTGTAATAATAGAAAATGGAGATTTAAAACTTGGAACTTGGCAGGGTATATATTTCTGTGAGTTTGATGGTCCAAGAACAAGAAAATTTTATGTAAAAATATTAAATGGATAGTGTTGACAATATTTATTAAAGAATATATTATATATTAAGGACGATATATTTAGAGTGGTTAAAGGGGAGTAGCTGCCCATTTTGGGTTGATAAAGTCAACATACTGGTCTTTGACCTGGCTTTATCGGACGTTTGTCAAGTGAGACCTTTAACACAATGCTTTGCATTGTGTTAAAGGTCTTTAATTTTGTATAAAATAAAAAAGAAGGAGGAATGTATATGGCACTACTTAAAGCATTTTTATTTGTACTTGTAGCAGAGATGGGAGATAAAACCCAGCTCCTTGCAATGGCCTGTGCAAGTAAGTATAAATTAAAGCAGGTTATTGCTGGTGTTTTTGCAGCAACACTACTTTTAAATGCCCTTGCTGTTTTAATTGGAACATACCTTGGAAGTTATATTAAGTTTGAGTATGTAAAATTAGCAGCAGCTTTTCTATTTATAGGTTTTGGACTATGGGGATTAAAGGAGGAAGATGAGGAGGAAGATGAGGAGGAAATTGAAGGCGAAGCCTGTAGCTTAAAGGAGGATAAATTTGGTCCAATTATAACAGTAGGAACAACCTTTTTCTTAGCAGAGCTTGGAGATAAAACACAGATAATGACTTTAACCTTTGCAGCACAAGAAAAGGCACCAATATTAGTTCTAATAGGTGCAACTTTAGGTATGATGGTGGCAGATACCTTAGGAATAGCAGGAGGAACTTTAATTTCTAAGTATCTTCCAGAGAAATATATAAAGTTTGGTGCAGCCTTTATATTTATTGTTTTTGGTATAACAACTTTATATGAGGTTTTACCAATCCAATATATTACAGTTATAAACCAAATAGTATTCTATGTTATTTTAGCTGTGCTTATTTATGTTATAGGGTTTAGAAGAAAAAATAAAAAGTAACATAACATAAAGAAGGAAAATTGTAATTTTTAGAGAATATATATAATGAGTGCCACCCAGGTGAAATGTGAAATTTACAGTATATGGTAAATAAATAATTTGTGTCAAAATATCTGACAAGTAAAAATGGACATTATAGTTTACAATACAAATCTCTTGGGTATTAATATTGAAAAATAGTTAAGTCAATTATGAGCTACCAAACTTATGTGTGTAGGTAGTCTATTATAAAAAAGATAAATATTTGGGGGGATGGGTATGCAGCTAAAGTTTAGTGTAGAAGATGGTTGCCTAATTGTTGAGATGCACGGTGAACTTGACCACCACTCTGCAGAAGGGGCAAGAATAAAAATTGATAATAAGATTGAAGAGCTTGGCATAAACAAGTTGATATTCGATTTTTCAGGGGTCAATTTTATGGATAGTTCAGGTATAGGAGTTATTATTGGTAGATATAAAAAATTAAAGGACTATGATGGGAAAGTAGCTGTTGTAAATTTAAAGCCTCAGATAAAAAAGATATTTGAATTAAGCGGTTTGTTTAAAATTTTAAATGAATTTGAAAATACTAAAGAGGCTCTTTTAAATCTTTGATGGGGGGGATATTATGTTTAAAAATGAAATGAAACTGGAGTTCCCAAGTAAATCAGTTAATGAATCCTTTGCAAGAGTGGTAGTAGCAGCTTTTGCATCACAACTGGACCCTACTTTAGAAGAGCTTTCAGATGTAAAAACTGCGGTATCTGAGGCTGTTACAAACGCCATTATACACGGTTATGAGGATACAGAGGGAATGGTAACCTTAAGATGTAAAATTGAGGATAATAAATTGACTATAGAAGTTGAAGATAATGGTAAGGGAATTGAAAATGTTGAACTTGCAAGGCAGCCTCTTTATACTTCAAGGCCTGAACTTGAAAGATCAGGTATGGGCTTTACGGTTATGGAAACCTTTATGGATAGTGTTGAAGTATTTTCTGAGCCTGGAAAGGGAACTACGGTAATTATGACAAAAACTTTTAAATCGGCCTGATGTATGGGGGTAAAATATGAAAGAGGGTTTGGAGGATGTAAAGGTTAATTCTTTAGAGGATTTTAGGGAGCTCATATTAAAAAGCCAAGCAGGGGATAAAGAGGCGGAGGAAAAGCTAATAAAGAATAACATAGGATTAGTAACAAGCATAGTAAAGAGATTTTTAAATAGAGGTTACGAATATGAAGATTTATTTCAAATAGGTTGTATTGGTCTTATAAAGGCCATTAAGAAGTTTGATGTTTCATATGATGTAAAGTTTTCTACATATGCTGTTCCTATGATACTTGGTGAAATAAAAAGGTTTATGCGTGATGATGGAATAATAAAGGTAAGTAGAAGTGTAAAGGAAACCGCAAGGAAGGTTAAGTTGGCAAAGGATAAATTAGCCAAAGAATATGGAAGAGAAGCCACAATTGAAGAGATTGCAAACGAGCTAAGCATTACAGCAGAAGAAGTTATATTAAGTATGGATAGTATGAATTCACCAGAGTATTTATATGATACAGTACATCAAGATGATGGGGCAGCAGTTCTTTTAATAGACAGGGTGAGTGAAGATAAGGATTATGGCGAAGAGATAGTTGATAAAGTAGCATTAAAGGAACTGATACAAAATTTAGAGCCAAGAGACAGGCAAGTAATATTTTTAAGGTATTTTAAGGATTTAACCCAAAGTCAAATAGCTGAGATATTAGGTATTTCTCAGGTTCAGGTTTCAAGAATTGAAAAAAGAGTCTTAACATATTTAAAAAAGGCAATGGAGTAGATAATATTCCGTTGCCTTTTTGTTTTATTTTTTTTACTTTTGGAGAAAATATAAATGGAGGTGTAGAGAATGTATTATAAGGCAAAAAAAGTAGATGTTATCAATTATAAACAGCCAGAGGATAAGGAACATAGATTTGACTACAACAATACATCCTTTAATATGATGTCAGCTTTAAGGGGACAGAATGAAAATATAAAGGATGGAAGGTGATTTTATGGAACATACCAACGAAGAAAGGCTGAAAAAAGAATTTCAGGATATGGTTAAAAAAAATGCTCCAAGTTCAAATTTTTTAAAGGATTGCTTAGCAGCCTTTGTAGTAGGAGGATTTATTTGCGTTATTGGTCAATTTGTTATGAATATTTTTATAGGTCTTGGAGTTCCTAAAGAGGATGTAGGTTATTATGTAGCTACTATAATGGTATTTTTAGGTGCATTTTTAACAGGACTTGGTGTTTATGATAATATTGGAAAATTTGCAGGAGCTGGATCAATAGTTCCTATAACAGGATTTTCAAATTCTATTGTTGCACCAGCTATGGAGTTTAAAAGAGAGGGATTTGTTTTTGGTGTTGGTGCCAAGATGTTTGTCATTGCAGGTCCAGTTTTGGTTTATGGAATTTCAAGCTCAGTAATTGTGGGAATCATATATTACATAATAAATCTTTTTAAATAAGGAGGAGGTTTGCTATGGGGGAAAAAAGAATAGGTGAACAAACTATAGCCTTTAAAAACCCTCCATCTATAATATCAACTGCAGCTATTGCAGGACCTAAAGAGGGAGAAGGTCCTTTAAGAGACTATTTTGATGTTGTTTTAGAGGATGACTTGTTTGGTGAAGAAACCTGGGAAAAGGCAGAAAGTAAAATGCAAAAGGAGGCAGTCAGATTAGCTTTAGAAAAATTGAAGATAGATGAGAAGGATATTGACTATATTTTTGCAGGTGATTTGCTAAATCAACTTATGGCATCAAGTCTTGCTGCAAGGGATTATAAGATACCCTTTTTTGGTCTGTATGGTGCGTGCTCGACGCTTACAGAATCTATGAGCCTTGCTTCGATGGCTGTTGATGGTGGATATGCAGATTATGTTATAGCTTCGACATCAAGCCATTTTTGTTCTGCAGAAAGGCAATTTAGATTTCCATTAGAACACGGAAATCAAAGGCCACCAACTTCTCAATGGACAGTAACGGGAGCAGGGGCTGCTGTTATATCAAGCAAAGGCAATGGTCCCTACATTACCCACGTTACAACTGGAAGAGTTGTTGATTTTGGAATTAAAGATGCAAACAATATGGGAGCAGCTATGGCACCAGCAGCTGCTGATACAATTTTAAGACATTTTAAGGATACAGGCAGAACAAATAAAGATTACGATCTAATTATAACTGGAGATTTAGGTAAAGTAGGGATGGAACTTACTTTAGAAATAGTTAAGAAACAGGGATTTGATATGAGTACAAACTATTCAGACTGTGGTATAAAGGTATTTGATTTAACACAACAGGACGTTCATTCAGGAGGAAGTGGATGTGGCTGTTCTGCTATTGTGTTTTGCGGATATCTCTATAAGCAAATTATGGAGGGAAATCTAAATAGAATTCTATTGATTTCAACAGGAGCACTTTTAAGTCCAACCAGTACAATGCAGGGCGAATCAATTCCTGGTATTGCACACGCTGTTGCAATCGAAAGGGGAGTTTAAAATGGATTATTTAAGGGCATTTATAGTTGGAGGAACGATATGTTTAATAGGACAGATATTGATGGATAAAACAAGTTTAACTCCAGCAAGAATACTTGTAAGTTTTGTTACAGCTGGAGTAATACTTGGTGCTATAGGTATTTATGAACCTATAGTTGAATACGGAAAGGCAGGAGCTACTGTTCCATTACCTGGATTTGGATATTCACTTGCAAAGGGGACTATAAAGGAAGTTGAAAAATATGGCTTGATAGGTGCCTTTACAGGTGGGATAAAGGCAACTTCTGCAGGTATCGCAGCAGCTATATTTTTTGGATATATAATGGCAATAATATTTAATCCAAAGGCTAAAAGTTAGGAGTGATATATTGAAAAAGAAGGTTATTATTGTAACGGATGGCGATTTGGTTGCACAGAGGGCAGTTGAGGCTGCTGCTAAAAATATTGGTGGGAGATGTATATCAAGGTCAGCAGGCAATCCAACTCCAATATCAGGTAAAGAGATAGTAGAGTATATAAAACAAGCAAAGTATGACCCTGTAGTAGTTATGGTAGATGATAGAGGAGATACCCACAAGGGTGATGGAGAAGAGGCAATGGAATATATATTAAACTGCGGAGAAGTAGATGTATTAGGTGTCATTGCTGTAGCGTCTAATACAAATGGTGTAAGAGGTATAAAGGTTGATTATTCAATAGATAGAAATGGTAATATAGTTAAAAAGGGTGTAGATAAGAGTGGGCTTGCAAAGGAAGACAAAATAGTTAAGGGAGATACAGTAGATGTCTTAAATGATAAGAGAGCTCCTATAATAATTGGTGTTGGGGATATAGGTAAAATGGATGGATTTGATAATGTTGAAATAGGAGCCCCAATAATAACAAAAGCTATGGAAGAGATTATAAGAAGAAGTGATAAAGCCGATTTGAAAGAGGATGAATGAAGAAGAAATCTGTTAATATCAAAAAGCTGAAGAAACCTTAAAAAGGCTCTTCAGCTTTTCTGATATAAGTATTATCTTGTAGGTGGAATATTATTACTGTTTCCTTGATTATTTCCATTACTTTGTCCATTACCTTGAGTATTTGTTTGACCTTGATCTGTATTTCCAGTATTTTCATCATTATTATTTTCATCATTAGTATTTTCTTCATTTGTTCCATTATTATTTTCAATGTTTTGCTCATCATTAGGAACAGGATTAGGTAATGAGTGTATATCACAATATTCAGTAGGTTCTGTGCCGCTTAAATAGTATTCTACATATTTGTTAGGACAATTTTCTGTAGCAAGTTTTCCACTTTGAGCACAAATAACAGCTTCAACAACACCTTCTGGTTTGCTAAATTGCTTTATAGGAAGTCCTCTATGTGCCTCAAGCATAATGGCCTTCCAAATAGGAGTTACATTTAAACTGGATACCTTTATATAGCTAACCTCAGGTTCTCTTGTTGAACCAACCCAAACGGCACAAGTATAGTATGGTGTAAATCCTACAAACCAGCCATCTAAGTTATTTTCAGTTGTACCAGTCTTTCCACCTGTAGGCATAGCACCAAGATCTGCACTTTTAGCAAGCCCATTTTTAACAACACTTTGTAATAGTTGATTCATAACAAAAGCTGTATCTTCAGAGATAGCTCTTCTTTGGGTTGTACTTTTTTCTAAAACAATATTTCCATTTCTATCTTCAACCTTTGTGTAAAGAATTGGAGATGATATTATCCCATTATTTGCAAAGGCAGTATAGGCGGCTGCCATTTCAATAGGCCTTGCACCTAAGGTTAACTGACCTAATCCAAGTGCAGCATAAGCTTTATCAGCCTTAACAATTGTCGATAGACCAAATTTTTTAGTTGCATAATTATAGCTTGTATCTAATCCAAGTCTATATAATATTTTAGTAGCAATAGTATTTTTAGATTGTTCAAGTGCATATCTTACAGTTACAGGTCCAACACATCTTTTATCATAATTGTTTGGAAACCAATCTTTATTTATCTTATTATAAATTTCAATTGCCTCTGCGTCATCTCTTGAATCGTTAATAATTGTTGAAGGGGTTACTACTCTATTTTCAATAGCTGGCGTATAAACTGTCAATGGTTTTATAGAAGAACCTGGAGGCATTTTTGCATTTTCACCAGCTGCATAGTTAAAGGAACCAGCACCAAGTCCACGACCACCAATTATTGCTCTAACTTCTCCATTTAAGTCCATTACAACAGCTGCAGCCTGAGGATTTGGTTTTGCATTTTCATTTTGTTTAAGTTTTTCTTTATTTATTTTAACAGGTATGCCTTTATAAAACTTATTATTATCAATTATTTCTTGAGCCTTTTCTTGTAGTTTAGTATCTATTGTAAGATAAACTTTATAACCACCATCTTTTAGTTTTTGTTTTGCATCCTTTTCGTCCATATCATATTTTTTAGCAAAGTCTTCAGCAATCTCATCTAATGCAGCCTCTATAAACCAATGATATTTTGAATAGTTACCAGTTAATTTAGTTTTTTCTTTATTTAAACTTGCTACGATATCTTCATTCAATGCATTTTGGTATTCCGCTTCAGATATATATCCATTTTCAAACATCTTTTTTAGAACAATTCTTTGACGGCTTAAATAGTTATCTGGGTTTTCTTTATTTTTTTTGCTATATGGATTATAGATACCAGGATTTTGTGTTATTGCTGCAATAAAAGCAGCTTCTGCTATAGTAACATCCTCTACGTCTTTATCAAAGTAGTATCTTGAGGCTTCTTGTACCCCATATATATTAGGCCCAAGATATATGGTATTTAAATATGCCTCCAATATTTGATCTTTGCTTAGTTTTCTTTCAATTTGAATTGCAAGATACATTTCTTGTATTTTTCTTACATAGCTTTTCTTTTGAGTAAGGGCATAATTTCTAACAAGTTGCTGAGTTATTGTTGAACCGCCCTGTGATTTTGATCCAGATTTTATATTAGCTAAGATTGCACCAAAGACTCTCTTTATATCTACTCCGTGGTGTTTTAAAAAACGCTCATCTTCGATAGAAATATAAGCATACTGCATATGTTTAGGTATTTGTTTAATTGTTACAATTTTTCTGTTTTCTCCACTGTGCAGATTGGCAATTGGATTTCCATCTTTATCATAAAATTCTATAGATTGTTTTAAATTATCAAGTATATTAACATCAATTTCTGGCACTTCGCTAACTATCTTTATTACTGCACCAATTGCAGCTGCACTTAGCATTAGAGTTAAAATAACGAAAATCAATAATATATTTTTTAGTATATTACCCTTTTTACGTTTCTTTTTAGCCATAGTAAACCTCCTTTTGAGTCAACTTATTTACATTATAACATTATACTATATTTAATTCTACAATATAAACCTATTGGTAAATTTTAAAATGTAAAAGAATTATTAATAATATTTTAAGTACCTTTATTTAATGGATATATAGCATTATAATCTAATAGGTGACAAGAATAATAACTATGTTATTTGTTAAACCTAATTTTAGAATGGTATCGAATTAAAGCAAATTTATTGGAGGAGTTGACATGAAGGAATTTATTTTTAATGCAACATTTGTGTTTCAAATAATAGTTTTTATTATATCTTCCTATTATATGATTATTTCCTTTTTCGGATTAAGATTAAAAAAGGAAGATAATAATGAGGTGGAACCACAAAAGTCCTTTGCGTTGATTGTTGCAGCCCATAATGAGGAGATGGTTATTGCACAAATAGTTGAGAGCTTAAAAAACCTTGATTATCCAAAGGAGCTGTATGACATATTTGTTATAGCCGATAATTGTACAGATAATACAGCAAAAATAGCAAGGGAACACGGGGCTCAAGTATTTGAGAGGTTTGATTCTAACAAACGTGGCAAGGGATATGCACTTGAGTGGATGTTTAATAATATATTTGAAATGGATAAAAAATATGATGCTGTAGTTGTCTTTGATGCTGACAATTTAGCTTCAAGGAATTTTCTAAAGGAAATGAACAAAAAGTTAGTTGCAGGATATAAGGTTGTTCAAGGATATATTGATAGTAAAAACCCAAATGACTCTTGGATTACACATTCATATTCAATAGCCTTCTGGAGTGCAAATAGACTTTTCCAAGCAGCAAGGTGGAAATTAGGGCTTTCTAACCAAATAGGAGGAACAGGTTTCTGTGTTGATACAGAACTACTTAAGAGGTTTGGTTGGGGAGCAACTTGCTTAACAGAGGACTTGGAGTTCACTTGTAAATTAGTTTTAAATGGATATAAAGTTGGTTGGGCACATACTGCTGTTATTTATGATGAAAAGCCACTAACTTTAAAACAATCTTGGAATCAGAGAAAAAGATGGATGCAGGGATTTGCAGATGTTGCAACAAGATATTTTACGAAACTTATGAAAAAGGCAATTAAAGATAAAGATTTTGTAGCCTTTGACTGTGCACTATATACAGTTCAACCTTTTATAATTCTTTTATTAGGTATGTCTTTAATTCTAACTTATTTACAAACACATTCAGAAAAAGGACTAAATATATTTATAATACAGTACTTATTTACACCAATAGTATGGAAACTGTTTAGTGTATTTCAGTTTATGTTTACTCCAATAGTAATGGTATTAGAAAGAAAATTATCCAAGAAGATGTTAGCATTTTTAGGGCTTTATTCATTAAATGTATTTTTAATGGACAGGGTAATTACAAGAGGAGATAGTATAATAAAAATATCATTATTAAATTTAGCCTATATAGGCATTGTTTCAGCTGCGATATTAAGTGTTGAGGGAATAAAGGGATTTAAAGTTTATATATGGTACTTACTATATGGTATATATACAATAACTTGGATTCCTATAACATTACAAGGAATTATAGATAAAAACAAAAAAGAATGGAGCCATACTAAACATACAAGACAAATTAGCATTAGTGAAATAGAAGGAATCGATGGCTCAACAGCTGCATAAGAAGTTGCGAAAGCAACTTCTTTTTTTTGCAGAAAACACATAAATTTTAATAGTAATAAATTTAGGAGGAAATAATGAAATTTTTTAAAAAAGCCTTTATAATATTTATCATAATATTTATTTTCTTTATTATAAACATTTATCTTTTGGATAGAACCCTTAAACCAATAATTTTGGCCTATTGTGATGCAGAAGCAAGGGGAATTGCATTAGAAACAATAAATGAAACTATACGAACAGAGTTTAAAAATAAAATATCCTATGATGACATTATAACAGTAAAAACAGATAAAGATGGGAATATAGTTATGATACAGGCAAATTCAGTTGAACTTAATAGAATTGGTTCAGAAATTTCACTTTCTGTACAGGATAGAATAAGAAACATTGAGGGAAGAAAAGGCTCTATACCCATTGGTGTTGTTCTTAAAAATGATATACTTGCAAACTATGGTCCTAAAATCCCATTTAAAATGAAACCAGTAGGTTCTGTTAATACAAATTATAGGTCAGAGTTTCAAGCAGCAGGTATAAACCAGACACGTCATATTATATATCTTGACATAAAGGCAAGCGTCCAGGTTATAGTTCCATTTGCAAGAAATAATGTTTCAGTTACAACCAGTGTTCCAATATCAGAAAGTATAATAGTAGGAAAAGTACCAGAAACCTATGCAAATTTGGATTTTATGAAGGATATAACAAAATAAGTCTGCAAAATTGCAGACTTATTTATTTTCCCAATTGAATATATATGGCTTATTTCTATAGTAATCTCCATAGTTTAATCCATAACCAACTACAAAAACATCAGGAATTGTAAAGCACTTATAATCAGGAGTTAGTTCAACCTTTCTTCTTTCTGGTTTATCAAGAAGAACACAGGATTTAATACTTGCAGGATTATATTTCTTAAGATATTCCATAACAAACTTCATTGTTATACCAGTATCTACAATATCATCAACAACAAGAACGTCAAAACCTTCAATGTTATCAGCAATTTCGTGAACTACTTTTACGTTACCTGATGATTCTTCGCTATGTCCATAGCTTGATGTGGTCATAAAACCTATTTTAACAGGAACAGATATGTGTCTTACTAAGTCAGCTGTAAATATAAAACTTCCTCTTAAGAGTGATAGAACATATAGTTTTTTATCTTTATAATCATTTGAAATAATAGCACCAAGTTCAGCAACCTTTGATTGTATCTCATCAGCAGTTATTAATATGTTTTCCTTTTTATTTTCCATCACTGTCCCTCCATTAAATTTGTATATTAAAGATAATATAAAATATTGTTTAAAAAAAGTCAAGAATTCAAGAGTGAATTTTAATTAAAAGTTGACGGTTTCTTTATATTAACATATAGTTTTAAGTAAAAGGAACATATATCAGTACACCTTGAGAGTACAAAGGGTTGATGATATAATTAATACTTAGTATATACTAAAAGGGGATGATTATATGATATATGGCAATATAGAAGGAATTAAGAAGCAGTATATAAATAGGTTAGAAGAGTTGTATGAATTAAACTGTGAAAAAGACATATTAATTTCAGAAGATATTTTAAAAATAATTTCTGAAATATCACAAGCAATAAATCGAGAAGTTGCAGTATACATAAATAGAAGGGGTAAAATTGTTAATGTTTTAGTTGGTGATAACTTTACTGCACCACTTGAGTTTATGAGTGAAAAAAGAAGTGAAAGAGGATTAAATGGCATTCGTTGCATTCATACACATTTATCAAATGATTCAAGACTGTCTGTACCAGATATTACTGCCTTAATTGAAATGAAGTTTGACACAATGGTGGCAGTAGCAGTTGTAGATGGAAGACCTGAAAGTTTTTCATTTGGCTATTTAAAGGTTGAAGAAGGATTGCTTAAAAATGAAGCTTACGTTGAGGGACCATATAGTATCAATGAGCTTGAAAATGTTCAATTTTCAGATGTTGTAGGAGAGATAGAAAAGCAAATTGAATATACTGCCCACGAAATTCAAAAGGGTGATAAAGAGAGAGTAATTTTAGTAGGCTGCAAATCAGAGGATGGCTATTCTATTGAAGAATCATTGGATGAACTACAAGAACTTGCAGAGACTGCAGGAGCTATTGTTGTACATAAGGTTATGCAAAATAAAGCAAAAATTGATCCAGCATATTATATAGGCTCAGGAAAGGCAAAAGAAATTGCACTATTAAGACAAAGCCTTATGGTAGATACCGTTATATTCGATGATGAATTAAATGGTGTCCAAACAAGAAATCTTGAAGAGGTAATAGGCTGTAAGGTTATAGATAGAACAACATTAATACTTGATATATTTGCACAGCGTGCTAAATCAATGGAGGGAAAGCTTCAGGTTGAACTTGCACAGCTTAAGTATAGACTGCCAAGGCTTATAGGATTAGGACACGTTCTATCAAGAACAGGAGGAGGAATTGGAACAAGGGGGCCGGGCGAGAAAAAGCTTGAGATAGATAAAAGACATATACGCGAGAGAATATATGATTTAGAAAATGAATTAGAAAGAGTTAAAAAAATAAGAAGTGTTCAAAGAGAAAGAAGAAAACAAAATGAGATTCCTGTGGTTGCTTTTGTTGGTTATACAAACGTTGGAAAATCAACATTGCGAAATAAACTATGTGAGCTCTATGGTAAGGATAAGGAAAAGGTTCTTGAGGCAAATATGCTATTTGCAACACTTGACACAACCACAAGAATTATTACGCTACCAAGCGGCAGAGATGTACTTTTTTCAGATACTGTTGGATTTATTAGAAAATTGCCCCACGATTTAGTGGAAGCATTTAAGTCTACACTTGAAGAGGTTGTTGAAAGTGATTTGATTGTTCACGTAGTTGATGGTTCAAATGATAATGCAATAGTTCAAATAGAGACTGTAAATAGAGTTTTAAAGGAAATTGGGGCACAAAATAAAGAAATTATTTTAGCAATTAATAAGATAGACTTAGCTAAGGAAGAAAATTTATATGCAATTAAGGCAAGATATCAAAATTGTGTTGAGATTTCAGCACTTAAGGAGATAAATTTAGATTTGTTTTTAAAGGAAGTAGAAGGGAGAATATTTTCTAAAATTATAAAGGACACAATACTTGTACCATATAAGGATGCAAGAATAGTATCAGAACTTCATTCCTTAAATTGTGTTAAAAATGAAGAATACAAGGAAGAGGGAATAGAGATTTTAGTTGAGGCTACAGAGGATATAATTAATAGATATAAAAAATATTTACAAATTAATTAGGAGCATATTGAAAAATTTATAAATATTTTGTATAATAAATAATGTAAATTTAATGCCGAGTCGCCAAAGTGGTAAGGCACCTGACTCTGGATCAGGCATGTGTGGGTTCGAGTCCTACCTCGGCAGCCATAATGAATATTAGGTAGAGATTGTTAATTTTTAGTAAATCTCTACCTTTTTTATTTTTAATATGATAAAATTTGATTAGTTAATAAATTAAGAAAAGTTAGAATATGATTTTTTAAAACTTGGCTAAAAGTATACGAATAAAATAAAAATAAATTATAAGATGAATTGTAAGTAGTATATTAGTTATAAAAAGAGAAAAATTAAGATTATATTCAAAGGGCAGATTAGGGTTTAAAATGTGTGCATTTCTTATGGTTGTTATATTTTGATTGTCTAATAGTGAGTTGCCTGTCATATATAGAGTTTTAGGAATTCCCAATAGATCACATAGAGTAGGAGCAATATCTATTTGATTTATACTTTTTGTCAATTTTATATTGGTGTTTTTACTTATAAATACAAATGGAGTTAAAAATGTATTTTCTTCATATTTAGTATGCCCACCGAAGTCTTGGTGTCCGTGATCAGAGGTTATTATTATGTCATAGTTGTATTTGCTTAGTTGCTTATAGAGTTTGTATATTTCTAAATCAATCTTGCTTGCGGTGTTTTTATATTGCATTGAACTTCCACCAAAAGAATGTCCTGCATTATCTACTGACATTGGATGAACTATTAAAAAATCTGGTTTAAAACTATTTACTATGGAAACAGCATCAATAAAGGTAGTTCCATCTCTAATAAAATATGTTTTTTTATAGTGGAAGCTAAATGGAAACAGTTCATCTATCCAAAAATAACCACAAAGTGCAGTTTTGAGATTGTGTTTTATTGCTAAGTCAGATATTGATAACACTGGAGATGGAATATGTTGGTTATTTGATGAAATACCACTTATATCTGTTGGGGCACCAGTTAAGATTCTCATATACCCCGCTCTTGATATAGTTGGTTTATCAGATACCGAAATAGCAAATTTTGCGTCATTATTTTTTATTAAATTTTGAATAAAGGGCATATTATTTATTGCATCTAATCTTAATCCATCTACTATAATTAAACATACCTTTTTATTTGTAGGTTTTGAATTTGTTGTTATATCATAAAAGGTAAATTTGAACAAAGATATTGTAGAATTTAAAATTAATATATATAATAATAAAGTTAATTTTATATATTGAGGCATAAAATCATCTCCTGTTTGTTTAATATTAATTTTTGTAAAAGTAATTATTTTATTTTATAGATTTAAAGGTTTATTTGCTTAAGATATTAAGAAAAGGGAGGTATTATAATGAATGGTAAATTTATACCTGAAATTAAAGGGTCTTTGAGAAGTCATTTGATTGAAGTTCCTCCAGTTATTAGAGAAGCAAGTGGTATAGTGATTTTTGGCAAAAGAATAAAATCATTGGTTTTTACAACCGATGTTGCAATAATAAGAAATACAAATGCAGATGCTGTAATTGCAGTTTATCCTTTTACACCACAACCTGTAATTACGCATGCAATAATGCAGTCAGCGGATGTACCTGTATTTTGTGGTGTAGGTGGTGGTATAACAACAGGTAAACGAGTTGTCAATTTAGCACTTGATGCTGAATTTCAGGGAGCCATTGGAGTTGTTGTTAATGCACCGACCTCAAATGAAACAATAAGAGCAATGAGAGAAACAATTGACATACCAATTGTAGTAACAGTAGTTTCTGAAAGGGAGAATTTTGGGGAGAGACTTGAGGCAGGAGCAACTATATTTAATGTTTCAGGTGCACAAAATACTGCAAAGATAGTAAGAAAAATAAGAGAAGAGTTCCCAACAGTACCTATTATAGCAACTGGTGGACCAACCGAGGATACGATAAGAGAAACAATACTTGCAGGTGCAAATGCTATTTCATATACTCCGCCTACAACAGCTGAAATTTTTGGAAAGATAATGGATAGGTATAGAGAAACATTTTAGAACATCAGTTGGTGTTGAGATTATTGATAAGTCTAATTGTTAGCAAAAATTTGAAAAAGCCCCATGAAAGGATTTCAAATTGGCATATTTCATGAGCTTTAGCAATTCTTAGCTTTTCGACTTTGGAAAAGTCCGTAATTCGGCACAGGACGTGCCGAGCCGAGCGGCCATCAGGACGATGGCATCGCGAGGGTAGGACTTTTTCAAACAAAGAAAAGCTTAGAATTGCTTAGCGAAATGAACGAATGCCTAAGAAATCCTTCATGGGGCTAATCAATACATAACTTTTTCAATAGCCTGAACACCAGTTGGTGTTCTTTTTGTTGTATAAAAAATAAAATAATGAATATATTTAATTAGAGGAAAGGAGGAGTAAAAATGAAAAGAAAAATTAGTTTATTGGTTCTTTTATTAATGTTATGTACAATTACAATAGTAAGTGCACATAGGCCTATATTTGAAAAAAAGGATACAACCATTAATTCCCCAATAATTATTGACGACCACACAATTTCATATGCTATATACGCTTCACTTGATGATAAAAATGATGTGGATTTTTATGAGTTTGAAGCAAAGGAAGGACAAAATTTTTATATAGAGATGCTTGTGCCAAAAATAAAAATGAACGTAGGTTTTGAACCAAATTTCGCTATATTGAGCAAGGAATTTTCAGTAAAACACGAAGTACCCTTTAACGTGCCAAATGGATATGGAGTTATAAATGTATTATATCCTAAAGGATATAATAATGAGTTTTATGAAAAATTTACCCAGACAAATTATATAAAGGCACAATCCATCAGTGGAATTATAAATAAAAGTGGAAAGTATATAATAGCTGTTTACTCTACTACAAAGGGTGGAAAATATACATTAGCTATCGGCAAAAAAGAGAATTTTGGTATAAAGGATATTTTTACTTTCCCTTATATATATTTTAAAGTAAAATACTTTTTTAGCCCTGTATTTACTACATTAGGTCTAACTGTATTTGTAATTTTTATCATAGGATTAATTAAAATCAAAAGAAGTAGGAGATGGTAAAATGTTTATTTGCCCAGTTTGTAATGGAATTGTTGATTATGTAGTTATATG
This sequence comes from Caloramator sp. ALD01, assembly GCF_000472625.1. Lineage (NCBI taxonomy): Bacteria > Bacillati > Bacillota > Clostridia > Eubacteriales > Clostridiaceae > Caloramator > Caloramator sp. ALD01. Next base: position 81,858 of record NZ_AXAA01000005.1, on the reverse strand, counting down.
TCCAATTTGTAAAAAAACTATGAAGTTATTAGATAAGGTTGAATATTATTATGACGATTATGCATTAAACCTTGAACAAAATACATTAGAGGACACAAAGGATATATATTGCAGCCACTATTGTTTTTGTGAGGAGTGCAATAAAACTGTTATAGTTAAAGTAGATAAAGTTAAAGAATAAATTGTTTATTTATAATTTTTTTGCTATAATTAAATAAAATTTTTTAGTTTAAATTACTAAAGTCGGGGGTGGAGTGATGAACATAAGATTATATCAAGAAGCTTACTTAAATACAGAAAAAAAGTTAAAGGCAAATTCAAGTATATTGTGTGCAATGATTTATGGTAGTTTGGTTAATGGTGATATTTGGGAAAAATCTGACATAGATTTTTTTGTAATAACAAAGGAACAAAATAAAAATGAAATAATACAAACAAGATATGCTAATATAAAAATAAACATTCAATACGTATCAAAGGATATATTTTTAGATCAATACAACCACTATTTAAAGGGTGGAACATTCCACAAAGCTGTTTTTAGTGGAAAGATACTGTTTTGTTTAGATGATGAATTGATGAATGTTTTAAATGAAATAAAATTTTATACAGATAGAGAAAGAAATATAAGGAATATAGAGATACTCTCAAACCTTCTTAACTCAATTCACTATGTAAATAAATATTTAGTAACACATAAATATGAAACAGCATATCAATGGTGTGTAGATCTTGTTAAATACTATGCAAGGCTTATAATGAGCATAAAGGGACATATGACAGATAAGGATATACTTACTTTTGCAGTAAATATGGACATATCGGTTAAAGCAATGTTTGGTGAATTGACAGAAGGTGGTAATCTTAAGGAAAGAGTCGAAAAAGTGTTAAAGATTGCTGAGGATTTTGTAGAAGATAATATAGAGATTTTGTGTACGCCTATTATTGAGGTATTAAAGACTACCCAAAGACCTTTATCAGTTCAGGAGATAAAAAATTTACCATTATTTAATCAAATAGAAGGTGATTTAAGTAAAGTATTAAATAAGTTGGTGGAAAAGGGAGCTATAATAGAAACAATTAGAAAATATACAACTTATGGGGAAGAATATTTAATAGATGAGATTGTATATACAGCATAGGTTGATGTATAATAACATTTGTACAAATAAATTGGGGGTAATATTATGAAAAAGATAAAGATATTTGCAGATAGTGCATGTGACTTAGATTTAGATTATATAAAGGAATTAGATGTTGAGATGATACCTATGACTGTTGCCTTTGGAGATGAAATATTTGAAGATAGAGTTACGATAACAACAAAGGAATTTTATGAAAAACTTAGGAGAATAAAGGATTTACCTAAAACTTCTCAGATACCACCTTCAAGATTTGTTGATAAATTTAAAGAATACTTAGAAAAGGGTTATAGTATCCTTTATATAGCTTTTTCATCAAGGTTGAGTGGAACATATCAATCTGCCTGTATTGCAAAGGATATGCTTGAGTCCGATGATATTACTGTAATTGATTCTAAGGGTGCTTCTGTTGGATTAGGTCTAATTGTAAGGGAAGCAGCTTTAATGGTTAAGCAAGGTAGAACATTGGATGAGATAGTAGATAGAGTAATCTATATGAGAGATAGGATGGAGCATATTTTTGCTGTTGGAAATCTTGATATGCTAAAAAGAGGAGGAAGAATTTCAACAGCTCAGGCAGCAATAGGTACTCTATTAAATGTAAAACCAATTTTACAGTTTAGTGATGGGTATATAATTCCTTATGATAAAGTAAGAGGAGAAAAGGGAATTATAAAAAAGATTATAGAAACTATGAAGGAAAGAGGATACGACCTTGAAAATCAAGTAATTGGTATGAACTATTCAAATAATTTGGAGTTTTGCTTACAACTTAGAGATGCAATACAAAAAGAATTTAATATAAAAGAATTTGTTATATATGAAATTGGTGCAGCTATTGGAAGCCACGTTGGAGAAGGAACAACGTCAGTTTTCTTTTTAAGAAAGTAGAGGGATTATATGAAAAAACACTATCCTATTTCAGTAAATAAAAATAGTGTAGAACCTCTTTACGTACAAGTTTTTGAGGAGTTAAAAAAATTAATAGAAATAGGTACACTAAAGGAGAATGAAAAACTACCATCCATAAGAGAACTTTCAAAAAGTATAGGAGTTAATAACGTTACTGTTGTAAATGCCTATAGAATGCTTGAGCAGGAAGGTTTAGTATATTCTAAAGTTGGAAGTGGTACCTTTGTTAGAGGCAAAGGAATAATAAAACAAGAGATTGAGTTAAAAAGAGAATATAAAATAAATGAAGATGTAAAAATTAATCTATCTAATTCAATGCCAAATCCAAACTACTTTCCTGTAGAAGAATTTAAAAACGTTATAAACGAAGTTTTAGATAGGGATGGAGGATTTGCATTTACGTATCAAGAACCAAAGGGTTATTTTCCTCTTAGAGAAAGCCTGCGTGAATATTCAAGTGAGGTTGGCATAGAAGTCAATATAAACGATATAAATATTATATCGGGAGCACAGCAGGGAATAGATATTATTTCAAAGACACTTTTAAAGTTTGGAGATAATGTTGTCGTAGAATGCCCAACATATACAGGAGCAGTTGCAGTTTTCAGATCAAGAGGAGCTAATGTTATTGAAGTACCTATTGAAAGGGATGGAATTAATTTAGAGGTTTTAGAGGATGTTGTTAAAAAGAATAAAATAAAATTACTATATATAATGACAAACTTCCAAAACCCTACTGGATACACGTATTCAGAGGATACAAAATTAAGTCTTATATATTTAGCAAACAAATATGGATTCTACATAATTGAAGATGATTATATGTCGGAATTAAGATTTTATGGTGAAAACACTCTTCCTATAAAGTCTATTGATAAAAATAATAGAGTTATTTATTTAAAGAGCTTTTCTAAGATTTTTATGCCGGGAATAAGATTAGGATATATTATTTCACCAAACAATATGAGTATGGATATTCAGAGTGTAAAATATTCAACAGATATTTCAACTTCAGGACTTATGCAGAGGGCCTTTGACTTATATATAAGGAAAAGGCTATGGCATAAACATATAAGCTTTTTAGTAGAAAAATATAAGGATAAATATGATTTTGTTGTTGAATACATTAAAGAGAATGTCAACTTTATAGATTTTATAGAGCCTAAAGGTGGTATAAATCTTTGGTGTAGAACAGATATGGACTCTTCAATATATGCAAGCCTATTAAAGGATGAAGGAATAACAATTGCACCTGGAAGTGCCTTCTATTTAGATGAGATAAATACCAATTATTTTAGAATGAGCTTTGGCACCTGCAGTAAAGAAGAATTGAAATTTGCATTAGATAAAATGGGTGAAGTATATTTTAGAAGTAAAAAGGGTAATATTTTTAATTTTATATAATAAAAAGTGCCTTGAAACAAAAGTTCTTGGCACTTTTTATGTATAGAATTACTTATTTATTGCTTCGTTTAGATCCTTCACCATAGCTTCAACATCGATACCGTGAGCAAGAGCACCTTGTTCAAGTGTTTCGAATCTTGCAGCCATACAGCCTAAGCAATGCATTCCATACTTAAAGAATACATCTGCTGTTTCAGGATATTTGTTAACTATTTCAATTATTCCCATATCCTTAGTTATCATTATTTACACCTCCAACATTGATAAATTTCTTTAAATATATTATCATATTAAATTGATAATTACAAATATGTTTATATTAAAATAGGTGATGATATGAAGAATTTATCTTGGGAAAATATTGATTTATTAAGTGATGCTGATATTAGCTACCTTCTTTATAAAGAAGGAAAAGATATTAGTACTATATCAAAAATAAGAGGTATTGAAAAAAATATAGTTGAAAGACAAATAATTGAATGTAGAATAAAATATAGAACGCAGGAGCTTGGGGAAAATCCTGAAAAAATTATTAACAATCTATACAAGTGTAATAGAAAAGAAAGAGTTCTTCTTTTGGAGGGATTGGATGAACAAAAGAAAAAAGGTCTTGAGAATTATGCTATAGATAACCTTTTTTCTGTAAATAGAGATGAATGCCTTTTCCTTATATGGCTTCTTGGTGAGTTAAAATCTAAACGGGCAATACAGCCTATTATGGCATTTTTGAAGTGTACAGATGGAAATATAAAAAGAATATGCTGTTCATCATTAGGAAAAATAGAAGCAAAGGAAGCTGAAGATTCTTTAATTGCTGTTTTAAAGGATAAAAGACCTCAGGTTAAACAATATGCAATTAAGGCACTTGGAAAAATAAAAAGCAAAAAGGCAGTTAAGTATTTACAGGATATATTAAATGATAGAAATGAGAAGGAATATATAATAAAAGCAGCAGAGATGGCTTTAATGGAGATAGAAGGGAGTAGATGTGATGTCTAAAGATTTTTATACTGTAAAAAAACAAGTGGAAGTAGAGATGGAGGAAAGACGTTCTATTTTTATCTGTAATATAAAGAGGGTATTAAACGAAGAAGAGGCAATGAACTTTATAAACGAAATTAAGGTAAAATATAAGGATGCTACACATAATGTATATGCCTACATAACAAATAACGGAATCTCAATGCGATATTCAGATGATGGAGAACCACAAGGTACTGCTGGTCCACCAGTCCTTGAGGTTTTAAAAAGAGAAAACTTAAATAATGTTGCAGTTGTTGTAACAAGATATTTTGGTGGAATTTTATTAGGAGCGGGTGGTCTTGTTAGAGCCTATGGTGCATCCTGTAAACAGGGTGTAGATGCTGCAGGAAAAGTAAAGGAATCTGAAGCTGTAGTGTTTAATATTGTATGTGATTATGATAAATATGGTAAGGTTAGCAATTATCTAAGTAAAAGAAATATAGTAATAAGAAATACAGAGTTTACAGAAGTAGTTACATTAGAAATAATGGCCTTTAACGATGAATTTCAGAAAATTCGACAAGATTTGATTGAAATGTTTAATGGCAATGATATAATTAAAGTAAAAGAAGAAGGTGTTACCTGTTTTGTTGATGAAGAAGGTAAAATTATGGAGGTGCCACAATGATAGAAGAATTTAAAAATATAAAAACTTGGGCAGTGATTGGAAGTGTTTCAAATAAAGAAAAATTTGCATACAAAATATATAATTTTTTAAAGAATAAGGGCTATAAGGTGTATCCAGTAGATCCATCTGGAAAGGAAGTGGATGGACAAAAAACATATGTCTCCCTTAAGGAGCTTCCAGAAAAAATAGAGGCAATAAATATGGTTATAAATCCTGTAAGAGGAGAAGGATATATCGATGAAGCCGCTGAGGTTGGAATTAAATATGTGTGGTTCCAACCAGGAGCTGAAAGTTTTGAGGTTATAGAAAAGGCTAAAAAATACGGAATGCAGGTTGTTTATGGAAGGTGTGTTATGGTTGATTTTTAGTTTAAAGGCCCTCGGCACTTGATAATAGATAATTTTAGTGGTAAAATATATATTCGGATTTTAAGTTAAGGGGGCATAAGAAAATGGCTGGTCATTCAAAATGGGCTAATATAAAGCATAGAAAAGGTAAGCAAGACGCAATAAGAGCTAAAATTTTTACAAAGTTAGGTAAAGAAATTGCTGTTGCAGTAAAAGAAGGAGGAGCCAATCCTGAAGCCAATTCAAGACTAAGAGATGCCATAGCAAAGGCAAAGGCAAATAATATGCCAATGGATAATATAGAAAGAGCAATAAAGAAGGCATCAGGAGAATTAGGAAATGTAAATTATGAAGAAATAGTTTATGAAGGATATGGCCCAAACGGAGTTGCAGTTATTGTTCAGGCACTTACTGACAACAGAAATAGAACTGCAAGTGAAGTAAGACATACATTTGAAAAATTTGGTGGTAACCTTGGAACAACAGGTTGTGTATCCTTCTTATTTGAAAAGAAGGGTGTACTTATTGTTGAAAAGAAGGAAGGTCTGGACGAAGATGAATTAATGATGTTGGCACTTGATTCGGGTGCAGAAGATTTTTCATCAGAAGAAGACGTATATGAAATAATTACATCCCCCGAGGATTTTTCTACTGTGAGAGAGGCGTTAGAAAAGAATGGAATAGAATTTGCTTCTGCAGAAGTATCAATGGTACCAACAACATATGCAAGCATAAGTGGAGAAGCTGCTGAAAAGTTTGAAAAAATGCTTGATAGACTTGAGGAAAATGACGATGTTCAAAATGTATGGCATAATGCAGAATTCCCAGAAGGATGGGGAGAATAATTTTTAAATTAAATGAATAAAATAATAGTTTAGTGGTTATAATATCCCTCTAAGGAGGGATATTATGCTTTATAGAAAAGTTTACATATTCATAGCAATTATATTAATTTCAATAGCAAGTTTTTTTACAGGTTATTTTACAATGCAAAGGTATATCGGAAAGCAAAATAATAAGGATAATGTAGTTGCAAAAACAGCGGTGCAACTGCCAGAGAATATAATTAACGAAAAAACAAGGATTATCAAAAGGGACATTTATACAAGGGTAGGGTATTTTACAATCGAAGAAAACATTATTCCTAATGATGAATTGCTTGGGGCAGACAAGGAATATGCAGAAAATTATTTTAGACGACAGGGTTATAATGTTGAGTACTTTACATCAGAAAAGGTTATTATTACAAAGAACATTGAAAATGCTTGGCCTCCCAAAGTTTTTATAGCCCTTGAAAATGAAGGAAAGGTATATATTTATCAAACCGATGAATATGGAAATCTTCAGTTAAAACAATCAACAGATATTAGTGTTGAAAGCTTGCCCCAACAGGAACAAGAGGACTTAAAAAGAGGAATTATAAAAAGGACATATGAGGAGATGGAGGATTTTATAAACGAAGATTTAGATTCATAGGATGCAAATACTTTGTATTCAGATTGTTGACGAATCCACTTGTTAGCTAAAGTGTGAAAAAGCCCCATGAAAGGGTTTCTATTGGCTCTTTCATGAGCTTTAGCAATTATTGCTTTTCAACTTTGAAAAAGTACGTAATTCGGCACAGGATGTGCCGAGCCGAGCGGCCATCAGGACGATGGCATCGCGAGGGTAGGACTTTTTCAAACAAAGAAAAGCTTAGAATTGCTTAAGCTGTAGAACGAATGCCCAAGAAATACTTCATGGGGCTAATCAATATATAACTTTTTCAACAGCCTGGATGCAAACTCTTTGCATCCTCTTTTTTTTCTGCTATAATCAAATTCGAACAAATTTTCGTACAGGAGGATATTATGATAATATTAGGTTTAGACCCAGGAATTGCGATTGTTGGGATAGGAATAATTGAATTCAAGCAGAATAAATTTAGTGTTTTAGATTATAGAGCTATTACAACAACAACTAAAAATAATGTGCCTCAAAGGCTTGAAATAATATATGATGAATTAAATGAAATAATTAAAACATATAATCCAGATGCATTTGCACTGGAGGAACTATTCTTTAATCAAAATGCCAAAACAGCAATAACTGTTGGTCAAGCAAGAGGCGTAGCAGTTTTGGCAGCTCAAAAGAATAAAATACCCATTTATGAATATACCCCTCTTCAGGTAAAGCAAGCAGTAGTAGGATATGGACGAGCTGATAAAAAACAGATACAGCAGATGGTTAAGGTTTTATTAAACTTAAAGGAAATACCAAAGCCGGATGATGTTGCAGATGCACTTGCTATTGCTATATGTCACGCACACACAAACAATATGAGTAATTTTTTTATGATGAGATGAGGTGAAATATATGATATACTACATTAAGGGGATAGTAGATGAAATACTTGATGATGGTGTAGTTTTAGAGTGCAATGATATTGGATATAAGATTTGTATGACCCATAGAGATATCCAAAAGCTACAAAATAAAAATGAAAAAATAAAAATATATACATATCAACAAATAAAAGAAGATGAAAATGTACTTTATGGTTTTTTAAATAAAGAAGAATTAAATATATTTAAGATGTTAATTTCTGTATCAGGTGTAGGCCCAAAGGCTGCAGTTTCAATTTTATCAACAGTTACGGCTTCGGACTTTATATTAGCTGTAGTTACAAATAATGAGAAGATGATTGTAAAGGCTCAGGGAGTAGGAAAGAAGACAGCACAAAGAATAATATTGGAACTTAAGGATAAGTTTAAGGATGTTGATTTAACACAAGGAGAACAAGATGAAGAAACTATTGATATTAATGGATTAGATGAAAATGAGGCAATAGGTGCTCTTATGGCCTTAGGATATTCAAGAAAGGAAGCCTTCTTTGCGGTATCAAAGGTTTCAAGTCAAGCTAATTCATTGGAGGATATTATAAAGCTTTCGCTTAAGGTGTTAATGAAAGGTTAGGTGAATAAAATTGGAGGATAGGATAGTAGCTTCAAATTTAAAATATGAAGATTTAGATATAGAGGGAAGTTTAAGACCAAAGACATTAAGTGAGTATATAGGACAAAGAGAGGTAAAAGAAAAGCTTGACATTTTCATTAAGGCAGCAAAAAATAGAAGGGAATCCTTAGACCACGTTTTGTTATATGGACCTCCAGGACTTGGTAAAACAACCCTTGCATCAATAATAGCAAATGAGATGGGAGCTGGTCTTAGAATTACATCTGGCCCAGCGATAGAAAAGGCAGGAGATTTGGCGGCTATTCTTACAAATTTAGGAGAGAATGATGTTCTTTTTATAGATGAAATACACAGAATAAATAGAAGTGTTGAAGAAATATTATATCCTGCTATGGAGGATTTTGCTCTTGATATTATAATAGGAAAAGGACCAAGTGCACGTTCTATAAGAATTGACTTACCAAAGTTTACATTAATAGGAGCAACTACAAGGGCAGGTATGCTAACGTCACCATTAAGAGATAGATTTGGTGTGATTTGTAGGCTTGAATATTACAATGTAGAGGATTTAACACAGATAATAATACGTTCTTCAAAAATACTAAAAACTGAAATAACATTAGAGGGAGCAACTGAAATTGCAAAGAGATCAAGGGGAACTCCAAGAATTGCTAATAGATTATTAAAAAGGGTTAGAGATTTTGCAGAGGTTAAAGGTGATGGTGTTATAAACTATGAAATAGCTGTTCAAGCTCTAAATTTATTAGATGTAGATGAATTAGGATTAGATAATTTGGATAGAAAGATGCTTTTAACAATAATAAATAAATTTGGAGGAGGTCCTGTAGGACTTGATACGTTATCCTACTGTGTAGGAGAATCAAGTGATACAATTGAGGATGTATATGAGCCTTATCTATTGCAGATTGGATTTATAAGTAGAACACCAAGGGGAAGAATAGCAACAGAAGCAGCATACAAACATCTAAATTTGAAGAAAAATAATGAATAATAATTATTGTAATTACTAACTTTATATTTAGAGGTGATTTAATGAATGTAAAGGACTTTTATTTTGATTTACCAGAGGAATTAATCGCACAAACACCAATTGAACCAAGAGATATGTCAAGATTAATGGTTTTAGATAGAAAAACTGGTGAAATTGAACATAGAATATTTAAAGATATTATTGAGTTTTTAAATGAGGGAGACTGTTTAGTTTTAAATAACAGTCGTGTAATTCCCGCAAGATTGTTTGGTGTAAAGGAGGATACAGGAGCAAATGTTGAATTTGTTCTTTTAAAAAGAATAGATAAGGATAAATGGGAAACATTGGTTAAACCAGGTAAAAAGGCAAGAATAGGCTCAAAGTTTATGTTTGGTGATGGAGAATTACGCTGTGAGGTTTTAGATAATACAGAATCAGGTGGTAGAATTATAGAGTTTAAATATGAGGGTGTTTTTGAACAAATATTAGATAGATTAGGTAATATGCCTCTTCCACCGTATATCAAGGCTGAACTAAAGGATAGGGAGAGATATCAAACTGTGTATTCAAAGGTTGAAGGATCAGCTGCAGCACCTACCGCTGGACTACACTTTACAAATGAGCTTTTAGATAGAATAAAAAATAAAGGTGTAAAAATTGCGTACTTAACCCTGCACGTGGGACTTGGAACCTTTAGACCAGTAAAGGTTGAAAATATAGAAGAACATAAAATGCACTCAGAGTTTTATATGATAGATGAGGAAAATGCAAAAATTATAAATAATACAAAAAAGAATGGAAAAAGAATTATAGCAGTTGGAACAACATCCTGCAGAACATTAGAGACAGCATCAGATGAAAATGGATATGTAAAACCACAAAGTGGTTGGACAGATATTTTTATTTACCCAGGATATAATTTCAAGTGCGTAGATTGCCTAATAACTAACTTCCATTTACCTGAATCAACGCTTATAATGCTTGTAAGTGCACTGGCAGGACGTGAAAAGGTTCTAAATGCATATAATACAGCAGTTAAGGAAAAATACAGATTCTTTAGCTTTGGAGATGCAATGTTTATAAAATAGGAGGAGAAATATGGGAGCAATAAGATATGAACTAATAAAAACCTGCAAACAGTCGGGAGCAAGACTTGGAAGGCTTCATACTCCACACGGGGTTATTGAAACACCTATATTTATGCCTGTTGGAACACAAGCAACAGTAAAAACAATGACTCCTGAGGAGCTAAAGGAAATAGGTGCTCAAATTATATTAAGTAATACTTATCACCTATATATGAGACCAGGTGAAAAGTTGGTTGAAAAGGCTGGTGGCCTACATAAATTTATGAACTGGGATAGGCCAATACTTACAGATAGTGGAGGGTTTCAGGTATTTAGTTTAAGTCAGTTGAGGGATATAACAGAGGAGGGTGTTACCTTTAGATCCCATATTGATGGTTCTAAACATTTCATTTCACCAGAAAAGGCAATAGAGATTGAGAATGCATTAGGTGCAGATATAATTATGGCCTTTGATGAATGTTTGCCTTATCCTTGTGATTATGATTATGCTAAAAATTCGCTCTATAGAACTATAAGATGGGCAGAGAGATGTCTTAAGGCTCATAAAAATACAGAAAAGCAAGCTTTATTTGGAATAATTCAAGGTGGAATGTATAGAGATTTAAGAGAAGAAAGTGTAAGGGAAATGATAAAGCTTGATTTTCCAGGATATGCTGTTGGAGGATTGAGTATTGGTGAACCAAAGGATATAATGTATGAAGTTTTAGATTGGACAGTTCATCTTCTTCCAGAAAATAAACCAAGATATTTGATGGGTGTAGGTAGCCCAGATGCTCTTTTAGAGGGTGTTATAAGAGGAGTCGATATGTTTGACTGTGTTCTTCCAACAAGAATAGCAAGAAATGGTACAGTATTTACAAGCAAGGGTAAATTGGTTGTTAGAAATGCAGAATATGCAGAAGACTTTAGACCACTTGATGAAGAATGTGATTGTTATGCTTGTAAAAACTATTCAAGGGCATATATAAGACACCTATTTAAGGCAAAGGAGATATTAGGTGCAAGACTTACAACAATACATAACTTAAGATTCTTATTAAAGCTTATGGAGGATGTAAGACAGGCTATTATGGAAGATAGACTTCTTGATTTCAAGGAGGAATTCTTTGAAAAATATGGATATAATGAAGGTAAGTGGACATTTTAATCATAAATAATTGAGCCACCCTCATATAATTAATATGGGGGTGGTTCAATGTCAAAACAAGATATTAAAGAAAATATTCCAATAATTTATTTAAAATCAATAATTAGAGGAATAATTTTATCAATTGTATTGCTTTTAATAACAGCAGTGGTATTTCATTATTCTAATTTAGATCCAAAACATATAGATACAGTTACATTTATAATAACAGTGCTTAGCATTGTTTATGCAGCTTTATATGGATGCTTTAAAATTAAAACGAAGGGTTATTTTCACGGCGGTATAATAGGAATACTTTATATGGTTGTGGTAGGAATGGTATCCTTATTTGTACAAAAGGGTAACATACATTTTAAAGGATTAGTAATTATGCTAATTATGTCTTTGGCTATAGGAATTTTCTCTGGACTTATTGGTATTATTCTGGCAGATAGATAAGATGAAAAATATGACTTAGTTAAGTTAATATTAACATTTTATGCACAAAATACTTTTTACTCTTGAGTATAAACTTTTAATGTGTTATAATCATAAAAGTGTAAAGCATAAAAAAAGGAGGAGTAGACATGAAGCATATAAAGACAATAAACATGGGTGCTCTTAAGAACAGCATAGCAAAACCAGGATGTAAAGAGTGTGCAAACTCATGCCAATCAGCTTGTAAAACTTCTTGTACAGTTGCAAACCTTGAATGCGAGAATAGATAATCAATGGCAGTAACTTATGTTACTGCTTTTTAACTATAAAATAAGGAGGAAAAAACGTTGAAATTACACAAATTTAAACAAATGGGAATGAACATAGTAATAGACGTAAATAGTGGAGCAATTCATATTGTTGATGATATTGTTTATGATGTATTAGATTATTATAAATATAAGGATTTAAGTGAAATTCTATTAAATTTAAAAGACAAGTATACAGAAGAACAAATAGAGGAAGCATATAACGAAATAAAACAGTTAGAGGAAGAAGGTTTACTTTATACTGAAGATCCATATAAAAATATAATATTAAATGATAATGGGCCATCTTATATAAAGGCTATGTGTTTAAATATAGCACACGATTGCAACCTAAAATGTAAGTACTGTTTTGCTTCAGAGGGGGACTATAAGGGAGAAAGAAAGCTTATGTCACCAGAAGTAGGAAAAAGGGCAGTAGATTTTGTTATAGAAAACGCTGGTCCAAGAAAAAATGTTGAGATTGATTTGTTTGGTGGAGAACCACTAATGAACTTTAATACTGTTAAAGAAATAGTAGAATATGCAAGAAAAAGAGAAAAAGAAACAGGAAAAAATATAAGATTTACAATAACAACAAACGCTACATTGCTTAATGATGAAAAAATGGAATTTATAGATGAAAATATGGGTAATGTAGTTTTAAGCATTGATGGAAGAAAAGAAGTTAATGATAAAATAAGAATAAGATATGATGGTACTGGAACCTTTGATGATATATTACCTAAAATAAAGGCAATGGTTGAAAAAAGAAAAGAAGGAAAGCAATATTATGTAAGAGGAACCTTCACGAGAGAAAATCTTGATTTTTATAATGATGTAATGATGCTTGCAGATGAAGGTTTTAAGGAAATATCGATTGAACCTGTAGTTCTTGAAGACAAGCATCCGCTTTCTTTAAGAGAAGAAGACTTAGATACAATATTTGAACAATATGATAAATTAGCAGAAGAGATAGTAAATAGAGAAAAACAAGGAAAGGGATTTAAATTCTATCATTTCAATATAGATGTAAATGGGGGACCCTGCGTTTATAAAAGAATTTCAGGTTGTGGTGCAGGATATGAATATGTTGCAGTAACTCCAGACGGAGATATATATCCTTGTCACCAGTTTGTAGGCAATGAAGAGTTTAAATTAGGAAATGTTTTTGATGGAATATCAAATGATGAACTAATAAAAACCTTTAAAAATGGACATATATATAATAAGCCAAAATGTATGGAATGCTGGGCAAGATTTTATTGTTCAGGAGGTTGTCAAGCAAATAACTATAGCTTCAATAAAGATATACACATACCATACGAACTTGGTTGTAAAATGATGAAGAAGAGGGTTGAATGTGCAATAGCTATAAAAGCTAAACTTATGGAGGAATAAAAATGATAAGAAACTACTTTGAAAAACTTCCTAAAATTGCACAGGATGTATTTGTTGCCGAATCAGCAGATATAATAGGTGAAGTAGAAGTAAAAGAAGGAAGCAGCATTTGGTATAGGGCAGTTTTAAGGGGAGATATAAATAAAATTTCTATAGGAAAGTGTGTTAATATACAGGATGGTTGCGTACTTCACTCAGATAAAAATGCTCCAACGCTAATTGGAGATTATGTTACAATAGGTCACAATGCAATAGTACACGGTGCACAGGTTAAGGATAGATGTCTTATTGGAATGGGTGCAGTTATATTAAATGGTGCAGTTATTGGAGAAGACTCAATAGTTGCAGCAGGTTCTGTAGTTACACAGGGCAAAGAAATACCCCCAAAGAGTTTAGTAATGGGAACTCCGGCAAAGGTTGTAAGACAGCTTACGGATGAAGAAATAGAACACATAAGGCAGTCTGCAATAAATTATATGAGCCTTGCTCAAGATTATAAATGATGAAGGGGGTTCTATATCCCCTTTTTTATGTAATAAAAAACTTTTACTAAAATTAGCAGGAATTTTAGAGTATACGTAGAATAATATAAGAGGTGGAGCTATATGATTACATTAAATGATGTTAAAAATAATGAAGAAGTAAAAACTTATATGCAACAGGGTGACAAATTTTTAGGATCAATGGGCTTTACAGAGCACAGTTTAAGACATGCTACAATAGTATCAAATATAGCTTCAGATATCCTAAAAAAATTAGGATATTCGGATAGAGAAGTTGAACTTGCAGCTATTGCAGGTTTTTTACACGATATTGGTAATGTTGTAAGTAGACACGACCACGGACAGACAGGTGCAATTCTTGCAATGAGAATACTAAAGGAAATGGGAATGAAATATGATGAGATTGCATACATTGCATCGGCAATTGGAAATCACGAAGAAGAATATGGTCATCCTGTAAATGACATTGCGGCTGCACTTATTATAGCAGATAAAACAGATGTACATAGAGGGAGGGTGAGAAACAAGGAATTTGCAACATTTGATATACACGACAGAGTTAACTATGCAGCAGAGAAGTCAGAGGTAGAAATTATTAAGGATGAAAGAATAATAAGATTAAATCTTAAGATAAATATAGAGATATGCCCTGTAATGGAATACTTTGAGATTTTCTTAGCAAGAATGATGATGTGTAGAAAGGCTGCTGCATTTTTAAACACTAACTTCCAACTTGTAATTAATGATGCAAGATTGTTGTAATCTGAAAGGGGGATTTTAAATGCAAGTTAAGACAAAAAGTAGACTAAAGTTTTTAATTTCATCTGTATTAATAGTTCTTTTTGCCTACATACTATCATCAGGACTTATAGTAGGTGATTATAAGATAAGTTCAATTGGAGAAATAACAAAATTAGGACTTGACCTAAAGGGTGGAGTCTATATTGAAGAGGAAATAAAGGGAGATAATGTATCAAAGGAAACTATAGAGAGAACAAAGCAACTAATAGAGCTAAGAGTTAATGCCTTAGGTGTTAATGAATCAGTTGTTACAGTTACACAACAAAACAGAATAAGAATAGAAATTCCTGGAGTTTATGATGCGGAAAATGCTCTAAAACAAATAGGTAAAACAGGAAAACTAACATTTAGAGGACCTAACAATGATATTGTTATAACTGGAGAAGATATAAAGGATGCTACAGTTGGAGTTAACCAACAAACAAATCAACCAGTTGTTCAGCTTAAATTAAATGAAGCTGGAACTAAGAAGTTTGCTGAAGCGACTCAAAAGTATTTAAACCAAGTTATATCTATATATATGGATGAAGAACGTGTATCAGCACCAGTAGTAAAGAGTGTTATAACAACAGGTGAAGCTATAATAGAAGGAAGCAAGGACATAGAAGAAGCAAAAAGACTTGCTGGTATAATAAAATCAGGAGCATTGCCTGTAGAATTAGTGCCTGCAACTGTAAAAACAATAGGTCCATCACTTGGTGCAGATGCAATTCCAACAAGTAAAAAGGCTGCTGTAATTGGTATAGCATTAGTAATGCTATTTATGGCAATTTACTATAGAGTTCCTGGAATTATCGCAGACCTTGCACTTGCAGTTTATATTATGCTTACAATGCTTATATTCACAACAGTATTAAAGGCAACTCTAACTTTACCTGGTATTGCAGGTTTATTACTATCAATTGGTATGGCTGTTGATGCTAACGTACTAATATTTGAGAGAATAAAGGAAGAATTAAAATTAGGTAAATCTCTAAGAACTGCTGTAGATGCAGGTTTTAACAGAGCATTACCATCAATTCTTGACTCTAATATAACTACTATTATTGCAGGTTTAGTTTTAATGTGGCTTGGAGCAGGTCAAGTTAAAGGTTTTGCCCTTACCCTTGTGACAGGTGTTGTATGTTCACTATTTACAGCAATTACTGTAACAAAGTTCCTATTAAAGAATTTTGTTAATTCAAATTGGATTGACAACAAAAAAATGTATGGAGCATAAGGGGAGGGATTTAGATGTTAAAAGTAGTAGAAAGAACAAAAATATGGTTTACCATATCACTTTCAATAATAATAGTTGGAATGTTAATGTGGGCATTTAAGGGTTTAAATTTAGGTATAGATTTTAAAGGTGGAACAGTAGTTACAGTTAAGATGGACAAAGAACCAGACAATGGTGTTTTAGAGGAGATAAGAAAAATTTCAGCAAAATACGATTCATCATCACAAGTACAAAAGGTCGGTACTGATGAGGTTACTATTAGAGGTAATGCTATAACAGATGAACAAATTCCACAACTTTATAAAGAAATAAAGGACAAATTCAACTTAAAGCAAGAAAAGCCAAGATATACAGATAGAATAGGACCATCAATTGGTAAGGAATTAAGAAGAAATGCTATCTATTCATCATTAGTTGCAGTTGTATTAATGCTAATATATATTTCATTAAGATTTGAATTTAGATTTGGTGTAGCAGCAGTAATAGCCTTAATACACGACGTTTTAATAACTATAGCTGTTTATGTATTTTTACAAATTCCTGTAAATAGTAGTTTTGTTGCTGCTATTCTTACTGTTTTAGGTTATTCAATTAATGACACAATAGTTGTTTTTGATAGAATAAGAGAAAATAGTAAAAAGGGTACATTCAATAATAGAAGAGAACTTGTTAATGGTAGCATAAGTCAAACACTTACAAGATCAATAAATACAGTTTTAACAACTTTATTTACAATAACAGCACTATATATATTTGGAGTATCTTCAATTAAGGAGTTTGCACTTCCACTTATTGTAGGAATACTAAGTGGTACATATTCATCAATATTTATTGCAAGCCCAATTTGGTATGTATGGACTGAAAAGAAAATGGCATAAAAATAGTCAGGTTTATCCTGACTATTTTTTCTTTTCCCCATTGAAATAGTTCCATAACTAATTTATAATATATATGTTTCAACTAAAATGAGGGGAAAAGTGTTATGAAGAAGTGGGTTATAAAAAAAGTAGAACAGGTTAACCAAAATCTTCACAAAAACAGAATAATAAATGCTCTATTGAATTCAAGAGGAATAAGTCAACCTAAAGAGGCTCTTGATTTTTTAAACCCAAAAATAGAAAACCTTTTTAATCCCTATCTTTTAAAGGATATGGATAGAGCAGTGGAAAGAATTGATTTAGCTATAAAAAAGAGAGAAAAGATTGTTATTTATGGAGACTATGATGTTGATGGTATAACAAGTACGTCTATATTAATAAGAGCCTTTAGAAAATTAGGAGTGGATGTTTCCTTTTATATTCCTGATAGATTAAATGAAGGATATGGTATAAATAAGGATGCGATAGACTACATTAAACAGCTTGCAACTGATTTGATTATTACTGTAGATTGTGGTATTACTGCTGTTGAAGAAGTAGAATATGTAAAGGAACTTGGAATGGACATTATAATAACTGACCATCACGAATGTAAAGATGTAATACCAAATACTTATGTAATTAATCCTAAAAGGCACGATTGTACATATCCAAATAAAAATTTAGCAGGATGTGGAGTCGCCTTTAAATTAGTTCAGGCTCTTTGGATGAGATATAATTTATCAGGTTTTGAAGAATTTTTAGATTTATGTGCAATAGGTACAATAGCAGATATTGTTGAAATTACAGGAGAAAACAGAATTATTGTAAGCCAAGGATTAAAAAAACTTCAATATAGTGAAAAATGTGGTATTAAGGCATTAAAAAGTGTAGCAGGAATTAGTGAAGTTACATCCTATGGAATAGCTTTTCAAATTGCACCAAGAATAAATGCTGTAGGAAGATTAAGTGATGCAAGAATAGCAGTTGAATTATTTACAACAACTGACGAAGATAAGGCGATGCAAATTGCTAAATATCTTGATCAAGAAAATAGAAGTCGTCAGAAGATTGAGGAAGAGATACTAAATGAATCCCTTATTATGATACAAAATAATTTCGATTTAACAAAAGATAGGGTAATAGTGCTTTCATCACCCTTTTGGCACGTTGGTGTAGTTGGAATAGTTGCGTCAAGGTTAGTAGAACGTTTTCATAGACCAGTAATTCTGCTTTGTGAAGATAAAGATGGATTATGTAAGGGATCAGGCAGGAGTATAGAGGGTTTTAACCTCTTTGAAAATCTATTGAAATGTGATGATATATTAGTTAAGTTTGGTGGACACGAACTTGCGGCAGGTTTAACAATAGAAAAATCAAAGATTAGTGAGCTTATTGCAAGATTAAATGAATATGCTAAAGAAATGGATGTAGAAATGTTTTTACCTAAACTATATATAGATTTAGAAATGTCCTCTGAAGACATTACCTTTGAAACAGCTGAGGAGATAAAAAAGTTAGAACCTTATGGTTTTGGTAATCCATCACCAATATTTTATATGGAAAACTTAAAAGTTCTCTCTAAAAGAGCAGTTGGAAGCAATAACAAACATTTAAAGCTAATTTTAGATAAGGACAATATAACTTATGATGGAGTTTATTTTAATGGCTATGAAGAGTTAAAGGATAAAGAATGGGATAACATAGACGTTGTATTTAATTTAGATATTAATGAGTGGAATAACACAAAAAATCTACAATTATTAATAAAAGCAGTTAGACCACATTCAAGATGGGTGTCAGAGTATTTTAAAAGCAATTATTATAGATATTTAAAATTTATGGATAATAATAAATTGTCTTATTGTAATTTAGATGGTATCAATTTTATACCCAAAAATGAAAATTTTTTAAAAGAATTTGTTTATTTTAAAAAGGGTTATATACTTGTTTCATCAAAAAAATCCTTAGATGAATTAAAATATTTTATTGACTTTTATAAAATCAATTTTTCTAAAAATGATGGATTTGATGCACAATTTATAGTTTGTCCTTATGTAGATGAGATAGATTTTATGAATTCAGAAGTGCTTATATATGACTTCTTGCCAGGAATCTATGAATACGAAAAGGTTTTAAATAGTGCAAAGAAAGTATATAATTTTTACGAAGAGGAAACACTTGATTTAATAGATGATTTTTTTGAAGATATTAAAATAAATAAGGAAATTTTATTTAAAGTTTACAATGATTTGTTGTATAATGAACTTATAGGTACAATTGATGAGTTATCTGTAAAATATAATATTAATCCATACCAAATGTATAAAATCATAATGACGTTAAAAAATAGTGAAGTTGCTAAGGTGTTTATAAAGAATGATCTGCTGAAATTAGTAAAATTTAAATCTGAATTTGAGAATATTACAGTTGATGACTATAATAAAAAAATTGAAGATTTAAAAAAACTATTTAATAAGTTAAAGTGGGAGGTATAAAAATGAATTTAGTTGAAAAAATAAGAATAATAGAAGATTTTCCAAAGAAAGGCATAAGCTTTAAAGATGTTACAACTCTATTAAAGGATGGAGAAGCTTTTAAATATGCAGTTGATAAGATGATTGAATATGCAAAGGATAAGAACATAGATTTAGTTGTTGGACCAGAAGCCAGAGGTTTTGTATTTGGAACTCCAGTTGCATATGGCTTAGGTGTTGGATTTGTACCTGTTAGAAAACCTGGTAAACTACCTGCTGACACCCTAAAATATGAATATGATTTAGAGTATGGAAGTGATTGCCTTGAAATACATAAGGATGCTATAAAGCCAGGTCAAAGAGTTCTTATTGTAGATGATCTACTTGCTACAGGAGGAACTATTGCATCTGTTGCAAACTTAGTAGAACAGCTTGGTGGAGAAGTTGTTGGTATGTGCTTCCTTATTGAATTAACAGGACTAAATGGTAGAGAAAAGCTTGCTAAATATGATGTAGAATCACTTATCAAATATGAATTTTGATGTCGAAAAAAATTGCAATTAATTAAAAGTTGAGATATAATTAATAAAAAATATGGCTGGTATGAATACCAGCCATATATTATAAACAAGAGAAGTGAGGGCGGCTATGCTTGATATAATTATTGATAAAATAAAAAAACAGAAGTTAGATGTTGATATAGATTTAATAAAACGTGCCTATGAATTGGCAGAAAAGGCACATAAGGATCAATATAGAGAATCAGGTGAGCCTTACTTAATGCATCCAGTTGAGGTTGCATTAATAACAATAGAACTTGGGCTAGATACTGATACTATTTGTGCTGCTCTTTTACATGATGTGGTTGAGGATACAGAATATACTTATGAAGACATTAAAAATATGTTTAATCCACAGATTGCTTTTTTGGTCGAAGGGGTTACTAAGCTTGGTAAAATTGAATACAAATCTAAGGAAGAACAGCAGGCAGAAAATATTAGAAAGATGCTTGTTGCTATGGCAAATGATGTTAGGGTTATTCTAATAAAACTTGCTGATAGACTTCATAATATGAGAACTTTAAAATATCTTCCACCACATAAACAAAAAGAGAAGGCCCAAGAGACCTTAGACATTTTTGCACCTCTTGCTCATAGACTGGGTATTTCTAAGATAAAATGGGAACTTGAGGACTTATGTTTAAGGTATTTGAAACCAGATGAGTATTATGATTTGGTTAATAAAGTACAGAAAAAAAGGGTTGAACGTGAAAAAGAACTAAACGAAATTATAGATATATTAAAAAACAAGTTATCACAATCAGGTATTATAGCGGATATTGAGGGACGTCCAAAGCATTTCTATAGTATTTATAGAAAAATGGTATATAAAAATAAAACATTTGATCAAATATTTGACCTTTTAGCAATTAGAGTTATAGTTGATACAGTAAGAGACTGTTATGCAGCTCTTGGTATTGTTCACACATTGTGGAAGCCAATACCAGGTAGATTTAAAGATTATATAGCTATGCCAAAGCCTAATATGTATCAATCTCTCCATACGACAGTTATAGGACCAGGAGGTCAGCCCTTTGAAATACAAATTAGAACTTGGGAAATGCATAGAACTGCAGAGTATGGTATTGCAGCCCATTGGAAGTATAAAGAGGGTATTACAAGTGATGATTTAGGCGATAGATTAAAGTGGTTAAGGGAAATAATTGAGTTCCAAAAGCAAACAACAGATGCTAAGGAATTTATGGAGACAGTAAAAATAGATTTGTTTTCTGATGAAGTGTTTGTCTTTACACCTAAGGGAACAGTTATTGATTTACCAGTAGATTCTACACCTATAGATTTTGCCTATAGAATTCATACCGATATAGGGAATAAATGTATTGGTGCTAAAGTAAATGGTAAAATGGTTCCGCTTGATTATAAATTGAAGACTGGAGATATAGTAGAAATAATTACATCAAGCACCTCCAAAGGTCCAAGCAGAGATTGGCTTAATATAGCAAAAAGTTCACAGGCAAAAAATAAAATAAAACAATATTTTAAGAGAATATATAAAGAAGAAAACATAGAAAAGGGTAAAGAGCTTATAGAAAAGGAACTTAGAAGACATAAGATACCATATGCCGATGCAATGAAGTCTGATATTATAGACGTTGTTTTGAAAAGGTTTAACTATGCACAAATAGATGACTTATATGCTACAATTGGTAGCGGAGCGTTATCGGCTTCATTAGTTATTGGAAAAATAAAGGAAGAACTATATAAAGACAAGGAAAAGGAAGAAATTAAAAGTGTTGCTGACTTTGAACCAAAGAAACAGATTCAAAGAGAAAGAAAACGTGAGGGTGTTAAGCAGGGAATTGAAGTCAAAGGCGAAAAGGATTTGTTAGTTAGATTTGCAAAGTGCTGTAATCCTGTTCCGGGAGATGAAATAATAGGTTTTATAACAAAGGGTAGAGGTGTTTCTATCCATAGAAAAGACTGTACAAACTTTAAACATCTATCAGAAGTTGAATCTGAAAGAGTTATTGAAGCAAGGTGGACAGGAGAACATACATCATCCTTTGTTGCAGATATTCAAATAGAAGCCACAGATAGAACAGGACTTTTGGCAGATATTACAAATACAATAGTAAATGCAAAGGTTTCTGTGAAGGCAATAAATGCAAGAACGAATAGAAAAAATACAGCAACTATACATTTATCCTTAGAAGTTTTAAATACAGAACAGTTAGAGAAGATAATGAGGGATTTTAGAAAATTAAGTGGCGTAATAGATGTTTATAGAAACAGAAATTAGGGGTGATTTTATGAGAGCTGTTGTGCAACGAGTAAATAGTGCAAGAGTTGAAGTCGAAGGTAATGTTGTAGGTAGTATTGATAAGGGTATATTGGTGTTATTAGGAGTAGAGGAATTAGATACAGATGATGATATAAAATATTTAGCAGAGAAGGTTTGTAACTTAAGAATATTTGATGATGAAGAAGGAAAAATGAACCTTTCATTAATTGATGTTGGTGGGGAACTTTTAGTTGTTTCACAATTTACACTTTATGGCGATTGTAGAAAGGGAAGAAGACCTAATTATATGATGGCAGCAAAGCCTGACTATGCTGAAAAAATGTATTTAGAATTTGTTGAAGAGTGTAAAAAATATATAAAAAAAGTAGAAAAAGGACAGTTTCAAGCTTATATGAAGGTAAATCTTGAGAATGATGGTCCAGTTACATTACTTTTAGACAGTAAGAAAAACTTTTAGGAGTGATTAGAATGATAGTTAAAACTTATGAAATGGGATATTTTCAGACTAACTGTTATTTAGTCGTAGATGATGAAACAAATGAAGCATTTTGTGTAGACCCAGGTGGAGATACAACTGAACTTATTGAAGATATAAGGTCAATGAATTTTAATTTAAGATATATAATTTTAACTCACGGTCACGCTGACCATATAGCAGGAGTAAAAAAGTTAAAGGATGAAACAGGTGCATTAGTAGTTGCACACAAACGAGATAGTTATTTAATAGAAGGCGGAACAATTGAATTAATACCAATATATTCTAATATGAAACTTTTTGATGTTGATTTATATGTTGAGCAACAGAATGTTTTAAAAGTAGGAAATTTAGAACTTAAAATATTAGAGACTCCGGGACATACACCAGGAGGGATCTCAATATTAGTTGGTGATTCTGTTTTTACTGGGGATGCCCTTTTTAGAGGTTCAATAGGAAGGACAGATTTTCCAAATGGAAATAAAGATGAGTTAATAAAATCAATAAAAGAAAATCTATTAGTTTTAGATGATAAGACAAAGGTATATCCAGGACATGGAATATATACAACTATTGGGCTTGAAAAAAGATTTAACCCTTTTTTAAAATAAATTGAATATATGGACATCAAAGTGGGAAAAATGTATTTGAATTTATAAAAGGAGAGGTTAATATGAAAAAGAAAAGAACGAATGGTTATTCAGAAACCTATGTTAACCCACTTGATGAATTAGATTACGAAAGATATTCAGAAATGATGGAAAACGGCTATACTGATAGTGACATTGCAAAAGAACTAAAGGTTAGTGAAAAGTTTGTAAAAAGGCTAAGGCAGGAGACTAAAAAGTATTTGTAGGTGTATAGGATGGTAAGAGTAGGATTAATAGGACATAATTTTAGATATGAAGTATTTCAAATATTGAATCTATTTTATGAAAAGGAAGAAATAGAATTTTGCCAAGATGGTTTTGAAATAGAAAGTATTTTAGATGGAGAGCAGGTTTTATTCAAAATAGGAGAAATAATTGAAAAAGAAAATATAGATGGAAGTGATATTAAATTAATAAAAAATTCTTTAAAGAGAACAGCTCTAAAGGCACTCAGTAGATATTTTGATAAAAATATTCCCTGGGGAATATTGGTTGGAATAAGACCAACAAAGATAGTTCACGAATTAAAAAAGAGAGGAGACAGTTTAGAAGAAATAAAGAATCATTTAATGCAGTATTACCTTTTAAATGAGGACAAGGCTAATTTAACTATAGAGGTTGCAGAGAATGAAGCAAAATTTTTAGATAAAGAAAAAAAACAGGTTAGCATATATGTTGGTATTCCCTTTTGTCCAACAAGGTGTGTTTACTGCTCCTTTGCTTCAAATTCAATTTATGGTAATGAAAAACTGGTTGAAGCTTATGTTGATTCTCTTTTAAAAGAGTTTGATTCAATTTTAAGTTATCTTAAAAATAATGGTATAACTGTTGATACTTTATACTTTGGTGGAGGAACGCCATCCTCCTTAAGTTTAGAACAAATAGATAGATTACTTGACAAATTATCAAATTATGTAAACCTACAAAAATTGAGAGAATTCACCTTTGAAGGAGGACGACCTGATTCAATTGATAAAAATAAGTTAGTTTTACTTAAGAAGTATGGTGTAACAAGGATTAGTATAAACCCACAGACAATGAATGAGGAAACATTAATTAAAATTGGAAGAAGACATTCTACTAAAGATATTATAGATAAGTTTAATTTGGCACGAGAGATTGGCTTTGATAATATCAATATGGATATTATAGTAGGTCTTCCTGATGAAGATTTAGGTTCAATAAATAAAACAATGGAGGAACTAAAAAAGTTATCTCCAGAGAGTATTACAATACATACAATGGCGATAAAAAGAGCCTCAATATTAAACGAAATGGATTATAAACATAGAACAGATAATGTAATTTCAATGTATAACTATGCTACTAATTGTTGTAGAGAGATGGGGATGATTCCATATTATATGTATAGGCAAAAGAATATGGTAAGTCCATTGGAGAACGTTGGATACAGCAAGAGAGGCAAGGAATGTATTTACAACATTCAAATGATTGCAGAGAATATTTCTATTATATCCTTAGGTGCAGATGCAATAACAAAGCTTGTTTATGATGAAGAAAATAGAATAGAAAGAGTTGCTAATGTAAAGGATGTTAGGGAGTATATAAATAGAATAGATGAGATGATAAATAAAAAAATAGAGGCTATAGATGATATACTACATAAGTAAAGGTAAGGAAACTAATATAGTTTTTCAGGCTGTTGAAAAACCCAATTGTTAGTTAAAGTATAAAAAAGCCCCATGAAAGGATTTCGCAATGGCATATTTCATGAGTTTTAGCAAATCTTGCTTTTCGACTTTTAAAAAGTCCGTAATTCGGCACAGGATGTGCCGAGCCGAGCAGTCATCAGGACGATGATATTGCGAGGGTAGGACTTTTTTAAATAAAGAAAAGCTTAGATTTGCTTAACGAAATGAACCGATGCCCAAGAAATCCTTCATGGGGCTAATCAATGTATAAATTTGTTAACAACCTCAAGGAATCTAATATAGTTCCTTACCTTTATTTAATAAAACATACATAGTTGAAATTAAAATTCCTATAATACTTACTATTTGTGCAGTTCTAAATGGTCCTATCATTAAACTATCAGTTCTTAAGCCTTCGATAAAAAACCTGCCTATTGAATATAAAAGAACATATATAAAGAATATGTTTCCACGCTTTGTTATAATGTATCTTATTATAATCATCAATATTATAAATATAAAAAGATTCCATAGTGATTCATATAGAAAAGTTGGATGATAGTATTTCCCATCTATAAACATACCCCTTTGTATGAACTCAGGGAATTTACTTATAAATTCCTTCGATACTTCACTACCGTGGGCTTCTTGATTAAAAAAGTTACCCCATCTACCTATTGACTGTGCAAGAACAATTGATGGTGCAGCTAAATCAAGATAGTTTAACAGGTTTATACCTCTTTTTTTAGAATATATGTAGGCAGCGAGAATACCAAATATGATTCCACCGTGGATAGCAAGTCCACCTTCTCTTATATTTAAAACATCAATTGGATTGTTAATATATAGTTTATAATTAAATACTACATAGTATAAACGTGCACCCACTATTCCAAAGGGTAGCGATATCAAAGCACAGTCGATAAATTTGTCATAATCAACATTTAAATACTTTGAATTAATTTTTGCAATAATAAAGGCAATAAGCATACTAGATGCTATTAAAACTCCATACCATCTTATTGCTATACCAAACACATAAAAGGCTATTGGATTCAAATGCATCACTCCTTTTTGATGTTAATCTTATTTTAACACATTATTTTATAAAAAGTACAATAATTTTGTAAGTAAAATTACAGATTGTTAAAAAATTATATAGTGAAAAGCACCAACAAGGATTTCTTGGGCATTCGTTTATTTCGCTAATCAATTCTAAGCTTTTCTTTGTTTGAAAAGTCCTACCCTCGCGATGCCATCATCCTGATGGCCGCTCGGCTCGGCACGTCCTGTGCCGAATTACGGACTTTTTCAAAGTCGAAAAGCAAAGAATTGCTAAAGCTCATGAAAGAGCCTATCGAAATCCTTTAATGGGGCTTTTTCATACTTTAGCTTACAAATGGATTTGTCAACAATATGAAATTTTATAAGTAAAATTAGAAATAACTTATTTTAATTCAATTAATCTTATTGTTTACATATTTAACCAACCAAATTATAATTATATTGGGGGTGATGATATGGATGTAGTTATTCTAATCCTATTAATTGCTATAGTTATATTACAATTAATCATAATTTTAAAACAAAAGTGTGCTTTAGATATAGAAAGGCCCTTAAGAAATTTATCACAAACTTTAGAGGATAGGATAAATAATATTATAAAGGATGAAATGGGAAGAAATAGAGAAGAAATAAATAAAAACTCAAGCCAAAATAGAATGGAATTATCACAAAGCATTAAAAGTTTAACAGATAGTTTGAATACACAGATAACAAACATTGGAAATATGCAAAATAGGCAACTTGAAGTTGTAAGCAGCCAACTTATTGACTTTCTAAAGAAAAATCAAGATGGTCTCGATAAAATAAGGCAAAGTGTAGAGGAAAAGCTTACTCAAATTCAAAATGATAACAACAAAAAGCTTGAGGAGATGAGGCAAACAGTTGATGAAAAACTTCATTCTACATTAGAAAATAGATTATCCCAGTCCTTTCAAAATATAAGTGAAAGGCTTGAGGCACTTTATAAGCAACTTGGAGAAATACAAAGTTTAACAACTGGTGTAAATGATTTAAAGAGAGCTCTTACCAATGTTAAAGTTAGAGGAATATGGGGAGAAGTTCAACTGGCAAATATAATTTCAGAAATACTTACAAAGGAACAGTATGAAGAAAATGTTGCAACAAAAAAGGGTAGTTCAGATAGAGTAGAATTTGCAGTTAAACTGCCAGGTAAAGATGACTTAAATAGGTGTGTTTACTTACCTATAGATGCAAAGTTTCCACAGGAGGACTATCAAAGGCTTCTTGATGCACAGGAGGAGGGAAATAAGGAAGGCGTGGACTTTGCAAGAAAACAACTTGAAAATAGAATAAAACAGGAGGCAAAGAGTATATTTGAAAAATACATAGATCCTCCTAATACCACAGACTTTGCGATTATGTTTTTGCCAACAGAAAGCTTATTTGCAGAGGTTATTAGAGATGTAGGTTTGATTGAAACATTACAGAGGGAATATAAGGTTATAGTAACAGGCCCAACTACAATTTCGGCTCTTTTAAATAGTTTACAAATGGGATTTAGGACGCTGGCAATAGAAAAAAGATCAAGTGAAGTTTGGGCTCTACTTGGTGCTGTAAAGACAGAGTTTACAAAGTTTGGTGATATACTTGAAAAAACACAAAAGAAATTACAGGAGGCAAGCAATACAATAGAGACTGCAGCAAAGAAGACCAAGACTATAGAAAGAAAGCTAAAATCCGTTCAGGAACTGCCTATAGAAGAGAGTGAGAGAATCTTAATAGAAGATGAGGAAAGATAGTGACAATATAATATATACAAAATAAAATATATTACTTGACAGGTTATATTTGTATTTGTATAATAAAGCTAAAATTTATATTTAAATGCTATGAAGGGGAGGAGTAGTTTCCAAACACTTTACAGGGAGAAGCTGCCTAAGACTGAGAGCAGTTTTAAAGTTAAGGGAGATGAAGGACACCCTGGAGTTTGTACCTGAATTGAGTAGGGATACACGCAGTCGGCGTTATAGATTTAAGTGGGCTATGCCAATTAGGGTGGCACCGCGGGAAGAATACCCGTCCCTTGCTTTAGGGACGGTTTCTTTTTTGTTAATAATTAATGAGGAGGGATACTATGTTAATAACAAAGGCACCAAAGGGTACAAGGGACGTTTTACCAAAGGATGTCTATAAGTGGCAGTATATAGAACAAAAGGTTAGAGAAGTTTGTTCTTATTTTGGTTTTTCAGAAATAAGAACACCAACCTTTGAACATACTGAACTTGTTCAAAGAGGAGTTGGCGAGACAACAGATATATTTCAAAAGGAAATGTACACATTTTTAGACAAAGCAGGCAGAAGCATAACACTAAAACCAGAGGGAACAGCTCCAGCAGCAAGAGCCTTTTTAGAAAATGGTCTTTATTCAGAGGTACAACCAACTAAACTTTTCTACATAACACCAGTATTTAGATATGAACAGGTACAAAAGGGAAGATTAAGAGAACATCATCAGTTTGGTGTTGAGCTATTTGGATCAAGTGATGCATCAGCTGATGCAGAAGTTATATCTCTTGCCTTCACCTTCTTTAATAATTTAGGTCTACAGGATTTAACTGTTAATATAAATAACATAGGATGCCCAAATTGTAGACCAAATTATAACAATGCACTTAAGGAGTATTTAAAGAAGAATTTTGATGATTTATGTCCAACCTGCAAAGAAAGATATGATAGAAATCCATTAAGGGTGCTTGACTGTAAAAACGATACTTGTAAGAAGATAGCAGAGGGTGCACCTGTTGTAATTGATTATATTTGTGATGAATGTAGAAATCACTTTGAGGATTTAAAGTCTGAATTGGATACATTAGATATAAATTATGTAGTTGATCCATATATAGTTAGAGGATTAGATTATTATACAAAAACTGTTTTTGAGATAATTTCAGAGGACATTGGAGCAAAGAGTACTGTATGTGGTGGGGGAAGATATGATAATTTAATAGAAGAGATAGGAGGCTCAAAAACACCTGCTGTTGGATTTGGACTTGGTATTGAAAGACTAATACTAATGCTTGAGTCTAAAGGAATAGAAATACCAAATATGAAACCAAAACTAATATACATTGCAAGTTTAGGAGAGAGGGCAAAGAAGGCTTCATCAAGGATTGCCTTTGATTTAAGAAGAGAAGGTATAAGTGTAGAAAAAGATTTAATGAATAGAAGTCTAAAGGCACAAATGAAATATGCAAATAAGATAGGTGCAGATTACGTTATTATAATAGGCGATGATGAGTTAGATAAAGGAATAGTTAAGATTAAGAATATGGAAAATGGTGAAGAAAAAGAAACATCTATAGAAGACATTAAAATGAATTTATAATTAAGGAGGGTAAAAAATGGCAGAAGCATTAAATGGTTTAAAGAGAACCTGTATGTGTGGAGAAGTTTTTGAAGATAAGGTAGGCAGCAAAGTAACAGTTATGGGTTGGGTTCAAAGAAGAAGAGATTTAGGAGGTCTAATATTTGTTGACCTTAGAGATAGAACAGGAATTGTTCAAGTTGTTTTTGGAGATGAGATAAACAAAGAAGCCTTTGAAAAGGCACATTCAATAAGAAGTGAATATGTTCTTGCAGTAACAGGGGAAGTTGTTTTAAGAGAATCACCAAATCTAAATATGCCAACTGGGAAAGTTGAAATAAAGGCAGAGGCATTAAAGATTCTTTCTGAATCAGAAACTCCACCAATATATATAAAGGAAAACTTAGATGCATCAGAGGCAATAAGGCTAAAATACAGATATTTGGATTTAAGAAGACCTGACCTTCAAAGGAATTTAATGTTAAGACATAAGGCTGCAAAGGTTGTTCGTGATTTCTTCGATGAAAATGGATTCTTAGAGATAGAAACTCCATATTTAACAAAGAGTACACCAGAGGGTGCAAGAGACTACTTAGTACCAAGTAGAAATTTCCCAGGAAAATTCTATGCACTTCCTCAATCACCACAAATATTTAAACAGATACTTATGATATCAGGTTATGATAGATACTTCCAAATTGTAAGGTGCTTTAGAGATGAAGACTTAAGAGCCAATAGACAGCCAGAATTTACTCAAATTGATATTGAAATGTCATTTGTTGATGTAGATGATGTTATATCAATTAATGAAAAATTTATTAAAAGACTTTTTAAGGAAGTTAAGGGAATAGATGTAGAAATACCATTTATCAGAATGCCATATAAAGAGGCTTTGGAAAGATATGGTTCAGACAAACCGGATATAAGATTTGGTATGGAA
The DNA here is from genome assembly GCF_000472625.1 of Caloramator sp. ALD01. Lineage (NCBI taxonomy): Bacteria > Bacillati > Bacillota > Clostridia > Eubacteriales > Clostridiaceae > Caloramator > Caloramator sp. ALD01. Next base: position 51,311 of record NZ_AXAA01000005.1, on the reverse strand, counting down.
TTAAAGGATTTGACAGACATTGTTAAGGATTCAGAATTTAAGGTATTTAAAGATACTGTTGCATCAGGTGGTCACGTTAGGGCAATAAATGCAGAAGGCTGTGCTGAATTTGGAAGAAAAGAGATAGATAGATTAACAGACTTTGTAAAAACCTATGGTGCAAAGGGTCTTGCTTGGATAGCTCTTAAGGATGGCGAAATAAAATCACAAATAGCAAAATTCTTAAAGGAAGAAGAATTAAATGCAATAATAGAAAAGACAGAGGCAAAGGATGGAGATTTAATATTAATTGTTGCAGATAAACCAAAGGTAGTATTTGCATCCTTAGGTGCTCTTAGACTTGAATTGGCAAGGAAGCTTGGACTTATAGGTCCAGATAATAAAGAATACAAGTTCCTATGGGTGACAGAATTCCCACTGCTTGAATATGATGAGGAAGAAGGAAGATATGTTGCAGTACACCATCCATTTACTTCACCGATGGATGAGGATATAGAGTTACTTGAAACTGAGCCTGGAAAAGTTAGAGCAAAGGCCTATGATATTGTACTAAATGGAGAGGAAATAGGTGGAGGAAGTATAAGAATTCACGATACAAAACTTCAAGAAAGAATGTTTAAAGCCTTAGGATTTACAATGGAGGATGCGTGGGAAAGATTTGGATTCCTACTTGAAGCCTTTAAATTTGGTCCACCTCCACACGGCGGAATAGCGTATGGATTTGATAGATTAATTATGTTCCTTGCAGGCACAGAAAACATTAAGGATGTTATTGCATTCCCTAAGAATCAAAATGCTGCTTGCCCATTATCTAATGCACCAAATGTAGTTGATAAGAAACAATTAGATGAGCTGGGCATACAAATAATAGAAAACGAAAAATAAAAATGCAACAAAACCTAAAAGTGTGGATTGATGAATTTAAAATAAAGTGATATATTAAATATACCGATGAGGTACTATTGAAGTTTACAAAAAAAATATTCTATAGTATAATACAATTAACCTAATTGAATATAGCCTGCCGTATACGTTAAGATGGATTAAGTATTGAGCCAACATCAATACAAAGGGAGTCCGGTCTCCTGAAGTGGATTGCAGGCCTACACAATTGTAGTAGGAAGCGTGAATCTTTAGGGAGGACACCCACCTGCTGAGAGCAGGTTCAATCTATCCATCAACCGATACGGTGGGTTTTTTCTTACGTTTAAGGAGGTAAAATATGTTAGAACCATTTTCAAGAACTGAGCTTTTAATTGGGCGTGAAGCATTAGAAAAGCTTAAAAATAGCAAAGTTGCAGTATTTGGAGTAGGAGGGGTAGGTTCCTTTGCAGTAGAGGCTCTAGCAAGAGGTGGAGTAGGAAGTTTGGTATTGATTGATAAGGATGATATATGCATAACAAATATAAATAGACAAATCCACGCTACTACAAAAACTGTAGGTAGACCTAAGGTTGAGGTTATGGCAGAAAGAATAAAAGATATAAATCCGAGCTGCCAAGTAATTACATATAAGACTTTTTATAATAAAGATACAGCAGAAGAACTTCTAAAAGATGATTATGATTATGTTATTGATGCTATAGATACAGTTTCCTCAAAAATAGATTTAGTTGTAAAGTGTAAAGAAAAAAACATACCTATTATTAGTAGTATGGGAGCAGGTAACAAATTAGACCCTACAAAATTTGAAGTTTCAGATATTTATAAAACGTCTGTTTGTCCGCTGGCAAAGGTTATGAGAAGTGAGCTTAAAAAAAGAGGCGTAAAGGATTTAAAGGTTGTTTACTCAAGGGAAACACCAATCAGAAGAAACAATAATGAACAAATAGAAGAAAAACAGAGAAAACAAATTCCTGCAAGCATATCCTTTGTTCCATCTGTTGTTGGTCTCATAATTGCAGGTGAAGTTATAAAAGATATAATAAACAGGGGGTAAAAATATGAGTTGTACAAAGGAAGATTTAATAAAAAGATTAAGAAGAATTGAAGGTCAAGTCAAAGGAATTGAAAAGATGGTAGAAAACAATGCGGATTGTAGAGATATTTTAGTTCAGGTTGCAGCTGTTAGAGCAGCTATAAGTAAAGTTGGTGCATTAATTTTAGAAAACTATTCAAAATCATGTATTTTAAAGGCATCGGATGATTTTGTTTCAGAACAGGAAATAGAAGACTTGATAGAAACAATTGTTAAATTCATAAAATAATTTACATATTAAGGTAAATAGTATATTTTATATATATTTATGCTTGTAAAAAATGTCTGATAATTCTATAATTTATTATATAAGATATTTTAAAGGAGAGGGTATGATGAGTTTAGAGCAAGTTAAAAAGGTAGACCCTGAAATATATGAGGCTATATTAAAGGAAATGGAAAGACAACAAAATAAAATCGAACTAATTGCATCAGAGAATTTTACAAGTAAAGCGGTTATGGAGGCACAAGGTTCACAATTGACAAATAAATATGCAGAGGGCTATCCTGGTAAGAGATATTATGGTGGATGTGAATATGTAGATATAGTTGAAGATTTAGCAAGGGAAAGATTAAAAAAGTTATTTGGTGCAGAGCACGCCAATGTTCAGCCACACTCTGGCTCTCAGGCAAATATGGCTGTATATCTATCTGTTCTTGAAATAGGAGATAAAGTCTTAGGGATGAATTTAGCACATGGTGGACATTTAACCCACGGTAGCCCAGTAAATTTTTCAGGTAAATTGTTTAATTTTATATCCTATGGTGTAAATGAAGATGGTTACATAGATTATGATGAGTTAAGAAAAATTGCACATAGTGAAAAACCAAAAATGATTGTAGCAGGTGCAAGTGCATATCCAAGAGTTATTGACTTTAAGAGGATAAGAGAAATATGTGATGAGATTGATGCATATATGATGGTGGATATGGCACATATTGCAGGCCTTGTTGCAGCAGGACTTCATCCAAATCCTGTTGAATACGCTGACTTTGTAACAACTACAACTCATAAAACATTGCGTGGACCAAGGGGCGGTGCAATATTATGTAAAGAAGAGTATGCAAAGATAATAGATAAAACAATATTCCCAGGAATTCAAGGTGGACCACTTGAACATGTTATCGCAGCAAAGGCTGTATGCTTTAAAGAAGCAATGAGTGATGAGTTTAAAGAATATCAAAGGAAGGTTGTTGAAAACGCAAAACATCTTGCTAATGCTCTATTAGATAGAGGATTTAATTTAGTTTCAGGCGGTACAGACAATCATCTTATGCTTATTGATTTAAGAAATAAGAACATAACTGGTAAAGAGGCAGAGCATCTTCTTGACGAAGTTGGAATAACAGTTAATAAAAATACAATTCCATTTGACCCACAAGGTCCTATGGTTACAAGTGGTATTAGAATAGGTACACCAGCAGTAACAACAAGGGGATTTGGAAAAGAAGAAATGATTGCAATTGCAGATATAATTGCTTGGGTAATAGATAATAGGGAAAAGAATTTAACTCCAGCTAAGGAAAGGGTTAAGGCTCTTTGTGATAAGTTTCCACTATATTCAAACAAATAATTAATGGGCTATTAAGCCCATTAATTATTTAGATAGGGGGATTTTTTATGGATTTTGAGCATAAATTGCTTGAAATTATTTTAAATAATATCGATGAGGGGATTCACGTTGTAGATAGCGACGGCAATACAATAATATACAATAGAGCGATGGAACAGATAGAGGGGTTGAATTCAAATGAGGTTGTAGGTAAGAATTTGTGTGACCTTTTTCCAAACCTTAATGAAACAACAAGTACGTTACTCTCCTGCTTAAAATCAGGAGAACCTGTACTTGATAGATATCAGACATACCTTAACAAAAAAGGTAACAACATAACTACTGTTAACACAACTATACCTATTTTTTTTGATGGTAAAATATTAGGGGCAGTAGAAATATCTAAAAATTTTACTAAAATAAAAGAACTATATGATAGAATTCTACAACTTAATAATAGGGAAGATGGTTCAGATGAGTTTAAATTTAGTGATATAGTTGGTGCAAGTCCTGATTTTCTAAAAACTATTGAACTGGCTAAGAAAGCAAGTAGGACTAATTCTACAGTATTAATTATAGGTGAGACAGGTACAGGAAAAGAGGTAATAGCACGATGTATTCATTCATCGAGCACAAGAAACAAAAAACCATTTATTGCTGTAAACTGTGCTGCATTACCTGAGAGCTTACTTGAAGGAATACTATTTGGTACTGTAAAGGGGAGTTTTACAGGGGCAATAAATAGACCAGGTTTGTTTGAACAGGCAAACGGAGGTACACTTCTTTTAGATGAAATAAACTCAATGCCAGTAAACCTACAGGCAAAACTTTTAAGGGTATTGCAGGAGGGATATATTAGACGAATTGGGGATGTTAAGGACATCCCAATAGATGTTAGAATTATTGCAACAATAAATGAAGACCCATATACTTCAATTTTACAAGGAAATCTAAGAAAAGATCTCTATTATAGACTAAGTGTAATAAATATTAATATTCCACCTCTTAGGGATAGAAAAGAGGATATACCTATTTTCATAAATGAGTTTATAAAAAAATACAATATAGAACTTATTAAGGATGTTTGGGAAGTTTCAGATGAAGTCTACGATGGTTTTTTAAGCTATGATTGGCCAGGCAATGTGAGGGAGCTGAAAAACTACATTGAAGGTGCAATGAATATGGTTACTGGTCATATACTAAAAAGAGAACATTTTGCACCAAATGTTCAGGAACTAATATTTAAAAGGTATACATCTAAAATAAGCGACTTAAAGTATGATTTTAATGTTCCATTAGATGACTACTTAGAGGATATAGAGAAAAGTATAATACTTACAGCTCTTGAAAGAACAAACTACAATATATCTAAAGCAGCAGGTCTGTTAAAGATAAAAAGGCAAACTCTTCAGCATAAATTGAATAAATATGGTATAAATAAATAGCTTATATTTTTCGGCAAGCTCTATGCAAAATATTTTGCATAGAGCTTTTTTACTTTATAAATTATAAAGTTTTGCAGGTGCAAAAATTATTGCAGTCAAAACTAAATATCAGAAAATATTGAATATTAAAACACTCTAACTTCATTAGTGTTATAAATATAATTTTATTAAATATATTTTAAATAAAAGCTACTCTTTAGTTTGGCACCATATTTGCAATATATAATAAAAAATTGTATTGGGAGGAGTTAAATATGGATAAAATTAAGGTTATTCAATGGGGCGTAGGAAATATGGGCAGTGGAATGGTTAAAATGATTTTAGACAAAGAAGGAATTGAAGTTGTTGGTGCTATTGATAGGAAGGAAAATGAAGGTAAAGATTTAGGTGAACATATTGGAATTGGCAGAAAACTTGGAATAACAATATCTTCAGACCCAGAAAAGATTTTAAGTGAAGTAGAGGCAGATGTAGTTTTACTTGCTATTGATTCATTTGTAAAGGGAGTAGAAAAGCAGATTAAATTAATATGTAGTCATAAAATGAACTGCATTACAATTGCAGAAGAAATGGCATATCCTTTTATAGCAGAACCAGAATTATCAAAGGAAATAGATGAAATTGCAAAGGCAAATGGAGTAACTGTACTTGGAACAGGTGTAAATCCAGGATTTGTATTAGACACATTAATAATAACTTTAAGTGCAGTTTGTAGAAGTGTAAAGAAAATAAGAGCAGCAAGAATAAATGATTTATCACCATTTGGAAAAACAGTTATGAGAGAACAGGGAGTTGGTCTTACTGTAGAAGAATTTATGAAGGGGATTGAAGATGGTTCTGTATACGGTCACGTTGGATTTGAAGAATCAATACCAATGATAGCAGATGCACTTGGAATTGAAATAGATGAAGTAAAGCAGACAAAGGAACCAATTATATCAAATACACATAGGGAAACAAAGGATGTTGTTGTTGAACCTGGTATGGTATGTGGATGTAACCACTGTGGATATGGTCTTAAAAATGGTGAAGTTGTAATAGCACTTGAACACCCACAACAAATACATCCAGAGATAGAAAATATAGAAACTGGTGATTATATATGGATTGAAGGAGATCCAAATATAAGTCTATGTATAAAGCCTGAGGTTCCTGGAGGAATAGGAACAATTGCAACAGCAGTTAATATGATACCCCACGTTTTAAATGCGAAACCAGGACTTGTTACTATGAAGGATTTACCAATACCACACGCTATAATGAACGATTTTAGAATGCATCTTACTAAATAGAGGTGAGAACTTTGGATGTTATAAAGAAGGGAACTTATGTACAGATACATCAAATAGTGCTAAGGCCTGATGAAAGGGCTTCAAATCTACCGGATGAAACTAAAAATGTTCCACTTGAAATGTGGGTAAAGGGGTATTTAAATAGCGATGCAAGGATTGGAGATGAAGTTGAAATTACTACTTTAACTAACAGAAAAGTTATAGGAACGTTAGTTGAAGTAAATCCAAGCTATAGACACGATTTTGGTAAGTTTGTTCCTGAAATTTTAAAGATAGGGCAAGATTTAAGAAAAATTTTAAAGGACGGTGAAGGATGTGGCAGATTATAGTTATAATGCAGTTATGGCGAGAAAAAATGAAATAATGAAAATGGCTGTAGGTATAGATTATTCAAAATTTCAAACATCACGAATCGGCTTTGATTACGAAAGGATGATGAGGGAAACAGGCTATACACTACAAGAGGTACAGAATATACAAAGGGATGCTGGAGTAGGAAATACACCCCTTATTGAACTTAAAAATTTAACAGCTCTTGTGAGAAAAATTTCTCCAAAGGGTAAGGGAGCAAGGATATTTATAAAGGATGAAGCCTGCAATCCGTCAGGAAGTTTTAAAGATAGACGTGCTGCAATTTCAGTATACCACGCTAAAAAATTAGGATATAAGGGTGTAGTTGCAGCAACAAGTGGAAACTATGGTGCTGCAGTTGCTTCACAGGCAGCGATGAGAAATTTAAATTGTATTATAGTTCAGGAGTGCTATGATTCAAGAAAAGTTGGACAGCCTGAGATATTAGAAAAACAGAGAAAATGCGAATGTTATGGAGCAGAAGTTGTTCAGCTTACAGTAGGACCGGAACTATTTTATACATTTTTAAGAATTCTTGAAGAGACAGGATACTTTAATGCTTCACTATATTCTCCATATGGAATAGCAGGAGTTGAAACATTAGGCTATGAAGTTGCTATTCAGTGTAGAGAACAGCTTGGCAAAGATCCTGATGCTGTAGTTATAACTCACGCAGGTGGAGGAAATGTTACAGGGACAGCAAGGGGACTTATAAAGGCTGGTGCACTTAACACTAAAGTAGTTGGTGCAAGCGTTGATTTAACAGGGCTTCATATGGCATCAGATAGGGACTTTAATAGAAAATCCTTCACAACAGGACATACTGGTTTTGGGATTCCCTTTGCAACTTGGCCAGATAGATCAGATGTTCCAAGAAGTGCAGCACGACCTTTGAGATACTTAGATAGGTATGTAACTATAAAACAGGGTGAAGTATTTTATATGACGGAAGCTTTAGCACAACTTGAGGGATTGGAAAGAGGCCCAGCAGGAAACACATCTCTTACTGCAGCCTTTTATATAGCACAGGAGATGGATGAAGATCAAATAATAGTAGTTCAAGAGACTGAATATACAGGAGCTGGAAAGCATCATATGGCACAGCTATCCTTTGCAAGGGAAAATGGAATAGATATTAGATTTGGCGATCCAGAAGAAGAAAGAGCAGGAGAAAGTATAATTCTTCCAGAGAATCCAAGCTTAATAAAGGCAAGAGATGTAGATTTAAATAAACTAAAAAAATCGTATATAAAAAACTGTATTGATAACTATAAAGTTGATGAAATAGGTATAAAGGATGCGGAATTTTTAGCAGAGGATACAAAACTTTCAATAGAAGAAGTAAAAAAGATACTTACTGAAATTAATGTAAAGGTTGTTTAATAAGGAGGGGTTAAAATGGCAGTTAAGAGGCCTGATGATTTTGAAATTAGAAGACAGCATCTTAAAAATTTAACAGATGAAGAATTAGAAAAAAGATTTTGGCAGCTTGCAGAGGAGATAGTAAAACCACTTGTGGAAATTGCATATACCCACACTTCGCCGGCTGTTGAAAGGTCAGTTCTTTTAAGAATGGGATTTTCAAGTATAGAGGCAAAGGCAATTGTTGAAGGGGTACAAAATTTAGGACTACTTGGGAAGGGTGCAGGAAATGTAGTTTATAGGTTAGCTAAAAAGAAAAATATACCAATAAGAGAAGCAGGTTTATTACTTGTTGAAGGAAAAGCCTGGGATGAAGTACCAGCACTATTTTAAGGGGGGTATAGCATGTTGGAGAAAAACGAAAAGTTGAACATAGAGGAAATATTAAAGGATCTTGAAAATTATAGACCAAAGAGAAGGGGATGGCATTGGAGGGAAGAACAGGGTAATCAAGTATATGGAGAATTTGAATATCATCAAGCATCAAAACCTTTGAAAAATAGTTGCCCACTTCCAGCAGCAAAAAGCTTTGGTTATATAGACCCTCAGCCAGACTGTGTAATTACAACTGAAATTGCATCAGGTAGATTTGAGGATGATATTAGAAGAATGAGAATGGCTGCTTGGCACGGAGCAGACCATATAATGGTAATAAGGACAGCTGGACAAAGCCATTATGATGGACTTATTGAAGGGACTCCAGAAGGTGTAGGAGGAGTTCCTATATCAAGAAAACAAGTTAGAGCTACAAGAAAAGCACTTGATATAATTGAAGAAGAAGTAGGAAGACCAATAAATTTTCATTCCTATGTATCAGGTGTTGCAGGGCCAGATATAGCAGTTATGTTTGCAGAAGAGGGAGTAAATGGTGCACATCAAGACCCACAATATAATGTTCTTTATAGAAATATAAATATGGTAAGGTCATTTGTTGATGCAGCGGTTGCAAAGAAGATAATGGCCTTTGCAGATATGGTGCAGATAGATGGTGCTCACAATGCAAATGCAACAGCTATGAAGGGCTATAAGGTTATGCCAGAACTTATGGTACAACACGCAATAAACTGTGCATACTCAAAAATGGTTGGAATGAAACCACAAAACATAGCATTATCAACAGTTCCTCCAACAGCACCACCAGCACCTTGTTTAAGAATTGACCTTCCTTATGCAGTGGCACTAAGACAGCTATTTAAAGATTATAAGATGAGGGCACAGATGAATACAAAATATATGGAAAGCTGTACAAGAGAAGCTACTGTAACCCACGTATTAAACCTACTAATTTCAAGACTAACAAGAGCAGATATACAATCTACAATTACACCAGATGAAGGTAGAAATGTTCCTTGGCACTACAACAATATACACGCCATAAACACAGCAAAGCAAGCCTTGATTGGTATGGATGGACTACTTGAAATGGTAGAACTTAAGAAGGACGGATATTTAGTAGATAAGGTAAGAGAATTAAAAGAGAGAGCAGTTCTATTTATGGAGGAAATACTTGAGGTTGGTGGATACTTTAAGGCTGTTGAAATGGGATTCTTTGTTGATTCTGGTATGTATCCAGAAAGAAACGGTGATGGTATTGCAAGACAGATAAATGGTGGAATAGGCGTTGGTACTGTAGTAGAAAGGGACAAAGATTATATGGCACCTGTTTGTGAGCACTTTGGTTATAATAATCTCCCAGAGGGAATTGAAAAGGCGTGTGATTTAATAGATGGATGTACCTTCTGTAAACCTGAAAAGATAGTATTTATTGATGAATTGGATGAAAATGATAATGTAAATAGAAGATTAAAGGAGACTGAAAACCTAAGACATTCAACAGAAATTAAACCAGAGGTTGAGTGGTGTGGAGATGGTATAGTAGCAACTACTATTTTCTTACCTGTTGAAGAGAGGGTTGCAGAATTTGCAGCAATGGAAATAGGAAAGAAGATGGGGCTTGAGGATGTAGTTGTAATTCATAAACAAGTAATGCAGCCAGCAGAGGGAACACTTGTTGAAATAAAAGGAAGGGTACCATTTACTATAGATGTATCAAAACTTGAAATTCCAAAAAAACCTGAGGTATTATCCGATGAAGAAATAAGAAAGGACATAGAAAGAAAACCAATGAAGGTAGTTGCAGCAACAGTTGGTGAGGATGAACATTCTGTAGGATTAAGAGAAGTTATAGATATAAAGCACGGCGGAATTGAAAAGTATGGGATAGAGTGTCTATATCTTGGAACTTCTTGTCCAGTTGAAAAACTTGTGGATGCAGCAATAGAATTCAACGCAGATGCAATTCTTGCAAGTACAATAATTACCCATAATGATGTTCATATAAAGAATATGAAAAAAATACATGAGCTCTGTATAGAAAAGGGTGTAAGAGATAAACTAATTGTTTGTGCAGGAGGAACTCAAGTAACTGATGAAATAGCAAAATCAGCAGGTATGGATGCAGGATTTGGTCGTGGGACAAAGGGTAATGACGTTGCTTCATTCTTAGTAAAGAGAAGAAGGGAAATGGAGAATTATGAAGGTTAATGTTTTAGTTGCTGAAATAGGCAGTACTACAACGGTTGTAAATGCCTTTGACTTAAAAAATTCTGAATTTATAGGACAGGGACAGGGACCAACTACGGTATTAGATGGAGATGTTACAATCGGACTTAATATGGCATTAGATGATTTAAAGAAGAATATTGGAGTAAATAGTATTGAATATGATGATTTTTTGGCAACAAGTAGTGCAGCAGGTGGACTTAGAATGACTGTGCACGGCCTTGTTTTTGATATGACTGCAAGGGCAGCAAGAGAGGCTGCCCTTGGGGCTGGTGCTATCATTAAGTTGGTTACAGCTGGTAAACTAAGAAGAAGTGATTTAAATAAAATAAAGGAGATAAAACCTAATATAATACTTGTTGCAGGTGGACTTGATTATGGAGAAAGAGATACAGCCCTTTACAATGCAGAGGAGATAGCAAAACTAAAATTGGATATTCCTGTTATATATGCAGGGAATATTGAAAATCACGAGGATGTTAAATTGATTTTTGAAGAATATGAACAAAAACTATATATTGTAGAAAATGTATATCCAAGGATAGATGAGCTAAATGTTGAACCTACAAGAAGAGTTATACAAAGTGTATTTGAGGAACATATAACAGGTGCACCTGGAATGCAAAAGGTTAGGCAGATGGTCAATGGACCAATTATTCCAACACCCGGAGCTGTTATGGAGTGTGCAATTCTCCTGCAAAGGGAGATAGGAGATTTGATGGTTCTTGATGTTGGTGGAGCAACTACAGATGTACATTCTGTAACGCAGGGAAGTGATGAAATCCAAAGAATAATGATTAGCCCAGAACCCTTTGCTAAAAGGACTGTTGAAGGAGATTTGGGAGTATATGTAAATCTTCCACACATAGTAGAAAGAATAGGGCTTGAGAATTTAAAAAAGAAATTTTGGGATGCAGAGGAGCTTATAAATAATAGAAAACCAATACCTAAAACAGAAAGAGAAATTGAGTTTGTTGAATATATGACGCAGGAGGCAGTACTTACAGCTGTAAGAAGGCACGTGGGTTCAATAAGATATATTTATGGTCCAAGTGGCAAGAAAACAATTGCAGAAGGAAAGGATTTAACAAATGTTAAGTGGATAATAGGAACAGGAGGAGCCTTAACAAGGCTGCCCAATAGGGTTGATATAATGAAAAAGATACCTCAAGATAATACGGGAGGAATGTTCCTTTATCCTAAGGATAGCGTTGAGATTTTAGTCGATAATTATTATATTATGGCATCATTAGGAGTACTTTCAAAAAAATATGAAAAGGCGGCACTTAAAATTTTAAAAAAGAGCTTGGGGATTTAGGGGTGGTACTTTGTATCCACAGATAGTTATAGATATTAATAAATACAAACAAAATATAAAGTATTTAGTTGATAGATGTACAAATAGAGGAGTTAAGGTTTGGATAGTAACTAAAAGTTTTTGTGCATATCCAGATATTGTTTCACATTTAGTTGACTGTGGAATTGATGGTTTGGCAGATTCAAGAATACAAAACTTAAAAAAAATGAAGGATATTAGGGTAAAAAAAATTCTTTTAAGAATTCCTATGATTGATGAGGCAGAGGACGTTGTTTTATGGTCAGATTATAGCTTGAATTCAGAAATAGATACAATTCGTGCTTTAGGAGAGAAGGCAAAAAAAATTGGGAAAAGGCATAGAGTAATAATAATGTTGGATATGGGGGATTTAAGGGAAGGTGTTTGGCCTGACGATATTGATGATTTTATTAAAGAAGTATTAAAGGTAGATGGAGTTGAAATAAAAGGATTTGGTACAAACTTAACTTGCTATGGTGGAGTTATACCAGATGAAAATAATTTAGGGAGATTAACAAGTATTGCACAGGATATGGCAAATAAGTACTCACTGGATATCGAGTATATATCAGGTGGTAATTCAAGTAGTTATTATCTATTAGAGGATGGTAGATTGCCAAACGGAATAAACAACCTTAGACTCGGAGAGGTTGCAATACTTGGGAGAGAAACTGCCTTTGGGAAGAAAATAGATTCCCTTTCTGACGATACATTTATTTTAAAGGCTGAAATAGTAGAGATAAAAAAGAAGCCCTCAGTTCCTATTGGTAATATAGGTATGGATGCTTTTGGAAATAAACCCCACTATGAAGATAGGGGAATAATAAAAAGAGCTATAGTTGCAATAGGAAGGCAGGATATAAATCCTGAGGGGCTGACTCCACTTGATAAAAATATAGATATCTTAGGTGCAAGCTCTGACCATACAATTCTTGATGTAACAAGGAGTAATATAAACTATAAAGTTGGAGATGTTGTGGAATTTAAATTGGATTATGGTAGCCTTTTAAAGGCGATGACTTCAGAGTATGTAAATAAGGTAGTTATATAGTAAAAGTGCCTCAAAACATTTAATAGTTTTGAGGTACTTTTTTAACATAAGTTAATGTATGAAATATAAAAATTTAAGTTAAGGTATGTATATTTAATGATTATAATGTAATAAAGAGAAAAATGAAGGGATATGATTGAGCATAAAAGTAAAATTTTATTAAATTTGAGATAAAATAAATGGAAAAAAATAAAATTAATGATATAATGTAATAGTGTACAAAATAAAATATAATATAAGTTAATAGATTTGAGGTGTTCTTGATGAGTAAGAGGCAGATTTCAATTAAAAAGGCGATTTCTTTAATTTTAATTACTAATTTAATTACAGCATCAATACTTATTTTTGTTCCTATTCCTTTTATAGGTGGTAAAAAAATTGTAAGTAAACAGGAATATGATTTTGTAAAGCAGTTTGGAAAGATGATGTCAATAAAATCAATACTTGAACAAAGATATGTAGATAAGATTGATGAAAATAAACTTGTTGAGGGTGCTGTAAAGGGAATGGTAGATGGAATAGGCGATCCCTATACTGTATTTATGAATAAAAAGGAATTTGAAGACCTTTTAACCCACACTCAAGGTTCCTATGCAGGTGTTGGATTATATGTTGGTAATAAGGATGGGAAAATAGTTGTTGTTGCACCAATAGAAGATACACCAGCATATAAAGCAGGTATATTATCGGGGGACATAATTATAAAGGTTAATGATCAAGAGGTATCAGGGAATGAATTAGAAAAGGCAACTTCAATGATGAAGGGACCAGAAGGAACAAAGGTTAAATTGACTATATATAGAGAGGGAAAAGGAACAATAAATTTTGAACTTACAAGAGCCAAAATTATTATAAAATCTGTAAAAAGTGATGTTATTGAGAATAATATTGGATACATTAGAATAACTACATTTGATGAAAATACATCAGAAGCATTTAATAATGCATTAGATAAATTATTAAATCAAGGAATAAAGGGTCTAATTATTGACCTTAGAGGTAACCCAGGAGGACTTTTAGATCAGTGCACAAAGATAGCAGACAGAATACTTGGAGAAGGAACTATTGTTTATACAATTGATAATCAAGGTAAAAGAGAAGAGTGGAAATCTGATTCTAATAAGCTTAATGTTCCTCTTGTTCTTCTTGTTGATGGAGGTTCAGCAAGTGCATCTGAAATTTTAACTGGGGCTGTTCGTGATTTTAAAGCGGGTGTAATCATAGGTACAAGAACCTTTGGAAAGGGATTGGTGCAAGATATTATACCTCTTCCTAACAAAGAAGGTTTAAAGGTTACAATTGCAAGATATTATACTCCATCAGGTGAATGTATACAAGGAAAGGGAATTGAGCCACACATAGTATTAGATTTACCAGAAAAGGATAAAGAAAGAGAATTAAGCTATAAAGAAGATATTCAAATACAAAAGGCAATAGAAGTTTTAAGAAGTAAGCAATAATTTATTGGCCCCCAAGAATACTTGGGGGCTAAAAATCTAATCAAGTTTTGGAGGGTTTTTATGATATTAAGACTTATATGGGAAGCTATAAGAAACTATGCACAGGTTGTATTATCCTTCATATTTGAACCCATATTTTGGATAATGTTTTTCATTTTATTTTTTCAATATAAGCGATTAGAATCAATACAGAAGGATGTATATGGAGTAGTAAAGTATAAGAAGATGGAAATGATGGCATCTTCACTTCTTGCAGGAATTTTAAGTGGTATGTTTGTTAGTATATTAATAACTGTATTTGGAATAACCTTTGGTAGACTTGAAGGTGCAATTTTTATAATAATATTATCTTTGCTATTAGTTATGTTATTTGATTCTCATTTTATATGTTTATCCTATTCTGGAGGTATAATAAGTTTATTAAGCCTTATTTTAAACTTTTTAAATGTAAGAGGTATAGTTAATATAAGTCAAATTCCAATATTAAGAAGTTTCCTGAATATTGATGTAACGGCAATTCTAATTCTTGTTGCACTATTACATCTTGTTGAATCTATTCTCATGTATTTTGATGGTGCAAGATTTCCTGTACCAATGTTCTTTAGGAAGAATAATAAAATAGTTGGAGGTTTTCTATTAACAAGGTTTTGGATAATACCCCTTATGATATTGATTCTATTATCTTTAACACCAGTTAGTGGGGATACTATACCAACACCAGATTGGTGGCCTCTTATTAGACCAGACGGAATGCCTAAAGATTTACAAGATGCAGTGTTTTCTTTGACACCATTATTTGCTATACTTGGATATGGTGACTTTACAATAAGTAGGCTTCCAAAACAAAAAGTAAAAGAATCATCATTAAATTTATTTATATTTAGCATAACATTATTTGTTTTAGTAGTTCTATCAATGAAGATATATGTATTTAAATACATTGCAGCAATATTTTCTCCTGTTTTTCACGAGTTTATAATAGTATTAAACAGAAAAAAAGAGAAAACATTAGATTCATTATGGGAAAACACATACGATGGAATAAAAATATTAGATGTGGTTCCAAACTCACCAGCTGAAAAAATGGGAATTGAGACAGGAGATAAGATAATTGCAATAAATAATAGAAGAGTAAATACTCTTTATGATGCAAAGGTTGTGTTAGATGAGGCAGATAGATATCTTTGGATTGATGTTGTAAAGATAGATGGTAAAGTTAAAAGCCTCGAATACTATAATTATCAGACAGAAATTGGTTCATTAGGAATAATAACAATTCCTCAAGAGGACGGGTATATCCCTGTGATGGATCTTGATTAGTGTAAATTTTTATTATTAAAATACAAAATAATTGTGAAGACTTGATAAAATTAAAACAATTTTAAGATTGGTTTATTTAACATAAACAGCAACAGAAGTCGCCCACTTCTGTAAGTGTGTGATGAATGTTGCGAAAATATATAAAAAATGCTACAATTATTACAGCGAAAACCAAGCTAAAATTAGCCATGTAAATGGTATATCTGGGGACGGAACAGCCCTTTGAGCGTGGGGTAACTTGCTCCGCTTTGAGTATTGACCACGAAGCCACCACTTCTATAAGTGGGGGGAGTTTACAGGCCCTATTGAATATAATTCGTAGGGCTTTTTATTATTCAATAATTAGATAGCATCTTTTAACTAAAAATGTTACAGTAATATTACGAAATTATATTTTACATAGAGGGGATGAGGGATTTGGGTAGTTTTATTCGTGAATATTTTCCAGCATTTACACATCGCAATTATAAGTTGTTTTGGATTGGACAATGTATTTCTTTAATAGGTACTTGGATGCAGAATGCTGCACTAAATTGGTTGGTTTATGCTATGACACGAGATGGATTTTTATCTGGTCTTATTACAGCAGTTCAGTTTACACCTTTTAAAAGTTGAAGAAATCTTATTAGAAAAATATAATTAAAATGTATTATAATGTTAATTCAAAAGCATTTAAGGGGTGATAGTCGTGCAAAAACTATTACTTGTTGAAGATGATAGGGCATTATCATTAGGGATAGAGTTTACGTTAAAGGATGAGGGATATGATGTTATAGTTGCTAAAACGGAGGAAGAATCAAAACATTTATTTGATAAAGAGAGTTTTGATTTAGTAATACTTGATATAAATCTTCCAGATGGAAACGGGTATGAATTATGTAAATATGTAAAGGAAAGAAAGGATATACCAATTATATTTTTAACAGTACTTGATGAAGAAGTAAATGTTGTTTTAGGATTTGAATATGGGGCAGATGATTATATAACAAAACCCTTTAGAATAAGGGAACTTGTTTCAAGAATAAAAGCCATATTAAAAAGATATTCTAAAGATAAAACAAATGGAAGCAAATTAATAAGTGATGAAATTGAGCTTGATTTAGCTTCTGCTACTGTTAAAAAGAAAGGAGAAGTAATTGGATTAACAGCACAGGAGTATAGACTTATTCTCATATTGATGTCAAATCCTAAAGTTGTTGTTGAACGTGATAGAATACTTAAAGAGCTTATAGGTTGTGATGAGGCTTATTATGATGAAAATACACTATCAGTTTATATAAAAAGAATAAGAGAAAAATTAGAGAATAATCCAAAAGAACCTAAATATATAATAACTAAAAGAGGACTTGGATATATGTGGGATGCCGAAGTAATAAAGGGGTAATGGATATGAAGATATATAATAATCCGGAAATTAAAATAAGCATTAAAGTATTAGTAGTTGTTATGTTATTTTTTACTATTATAAATTATTTAATAATACAATTAGAATTTCAATCAAGAAAAAAGGAATATTTGTCTATTATGGGAGAAATAGTACAAAAAATAATTACAGAACAACCAGAATTAGAGGAAAAAATAGTACCTATAATTACAAGAACTGTATCTGAAGAAGATAAAAAAATGGGAATTAAGATATTAAAACAATATGGGTTGGAGGATAATTTAGAATTAAGTTTATTTCCTAATTTAAATCAAAATTATATTTCATTTTTAATCAAAATTATAGGTTTAGATTTGGTACTTTTTGTGTTATTACTTGTATTAAATTATATGCAATATGAATATTTTTATCGGTTGTTTAGAAATTTTACAATTGCTTCTAAAAATATTTTAGATGGAAATTATGAAATTGAAATCAGCAAATATAAAGAAGGAGATGTATCAAAATTTGCACAGTCATTGATTCAAATGGCAGAGGTTTTAAAAGGGAATATAGCAAGATTAGACAATGAAAAGATAGTTATTGCCAATACGTTTCAAGATATATCACATCAATTGAAAACTCCACTATCTACTTTAATTTTATATAATGATATTATGTTAAATAAAGATTTGTCAAAGGAAGATTTAAAAAATTTTTTAAAACTAAGTCAAAAACAGTTAAATAGGATGAGATGGCTTATATTAAATCTTTTAAAGTTAGCAAAACTTGATGCAAATGCTGTTGATTTTAACTTTGAAGAAGAAAATATAAACGAGACAATAGAAGAGGTTTTGGATATTTTGAAGACAAAAGCATTGGAAAAGAACATTAATTTGTGTTTTAAAAGAGACAAAGATGTACTTTTAAGACACGATAGATTATGGCTGCAAGAAGCACTATTAAATATTATAAAAAATGCTATAGAACATTCTAATAAAAATGAGAAGGTTGAGATTTCTATAGTTGATAGTTCTATTTATACAAGGATTATTATAAACAACAAAGGTGATATAATATCAGAAGAAGATTTGCCTAATATTTTTAAAAGATTTTATAAATGTAAAAGTTCAAATAAAGATGATACAATAGGGATAGGTTTATCCTTATCAAAGGCATTAATAGAAAAACACGGTGGGTATATTGAAGTTTATAGTAACGAACAGGAGGGTACAACATTTTTAATTACATTTTTAAAGTATTGATATGGGAGTTATCTTACTATATTGTAAGATAACTTTTTTATTTTGTAAGAGAAGTGAAATGGAATGCAATGGTTTATTTTATTAAAATATAAAATGAAATAGATAAAAAGGAGGATTTTTATGGAAATATTAAGAGTTGAAGGTGTTAAAAAGATATATGGGGAAGGAGAAATAAAAATAGAGGCATTGAAAAATATTAATTTTTCTATTAACAAAGGTGAATTTGTTGCTATAGTTGGTGCTTCTGGTTCTGGTAAAAGTACATTGCTTCATATTATTGGAGGATTAGATATACCAACTGAGGGAAAGGTTATTGTAGATGGTGAGGATATTTATAAATATAAAGAAAATAAACTTGCCATATATAGAAGAAGAAAAGTGGGATTTATATTTCAATTTTTTAATTTAATACCAGTTTTAGATGTAGAGGAAAATATTTTACTTCCTGCGATGCTTGATAATTCGGATATAGATAAAAAATATTTAGATGAAATAATTTCACTTTTAGGACTTAATGAAAGAAGACATCATTTACCTTCAGAGCTTTCAGGTGGTCAACAGCAGAGGGTTTCAATAGGAAGAGCATTATTTAATAAGCCTTCTATTATATTAGCAGATGAGCCAACAGGTAATCTTGATAGTAAAAACTCAAAGGAGGTTATGGATTTATTAAAGCTAAGTTCAAAAAAATATAATCAAACTTTAATTTTGGTTACCCACGATATTAATATTGCATCTTCTGCAGATAGGATCATTACTTTAAAGGATGGAGAAATAGTATCGGATAAATATTTAAGGTAAGGAGGTGGACTATATGATTAGAAGCTATAAGGAAATTACAAATAAATATCTTTTAAAAGAGAAGAAAAGAACATTATTGACATTAATTAGCGTTGTACTTTCGGTTGCATTGATATCATCAGTAGGACTTTTTTTTAGGAGTATGCAAGCAGTGCAAATTGTGGATGTAAAAGATAGTATAGGCTCTTGGTATGTTAAGTTTATAAACCCAGATGATATTATAATAACAAAAGTAAAAAGCAATCCAGCAGTTAAAAAAATAGGTTTATATAAAGAAGAAGGTTTAAAGCCCATTGATGAAAACTTATCATTTAGAAAAATTATAGTTACTGAGGATTCTTTAGAGCTTTTACCATATAAATTAAAGGAAGGTAGGTTTCCTACAAATAGTAGAGAAGTAGCAGTTGAAGAATGGTTTAAAGATAAAATTGATTTAAAATGTAGGCTTAATGAGAACATTAAAATAGGCAATGAGGAATATAAATTAGTTGGTATATTAAATAATAAGATTAATACACAATCGAATTTTGCAGGAGATGTTATTACAGCAGGTGAGATAAAAGGTGAAAAAATTTTACTTGTAGAACTTAAAAACCACAAGAATTTAAAACATACTATAGAACAGTTAAAAAGTCTTAGTAAAAATGTGGAGGTAAACACAAAATTATTAAGAGTATTAGGTGCAAAATTACCTCAAGGATATGCTGTAGTTTTAGGAGTAATTATTAGTATTATTGTAATCTCATCAATGGCTGTTATTTACAATACTTTTCAAATAAGTGTTGTAGATAAAGTAAAGGAATTTGGGCTACTTAGGGCTATTGGTGCAACACCAAAACAAATTAGAAGGATTGTATTTAGAGAAGCTACTTTTATATCTTTAATTGGTATTCCCATAGGGCTATTATGTGGAATTGTGGCATTATATGGTATAGATTTTGTATTTAAAATAATTTCAGAGAATAGATTCAATATTATTTCACCAACTATTTCAAAGGATATAATTCTATTAAGTATAATTGTTGGTTTACTATCAATTTATGGTTCTGCATATCTTCCCTCAAAATATGCGTCTAAAGTATCACCTTTGGTTGCAATAAGTAGTAGATTTATGATAAAAAAGGAGAAAATAAAGAGAAGAAGGAGCTTTTTGATGTATAAGCTATTTGGATTTGAGGGTCTTATGGCACATAAAAATATAAAGAGAAATAAAAAGAGGTACAGAGTAACAGTATTTTCAATATCTTTAAGTATTATGTTGTTTATTTTGTTTAACTTTTTAGTTGAAATGTTTTTTGGTATGTATAATGACATGGGAGAATATAAAAATTTACACTTAATTGTTGCAAATAAAAGTGAAAAAGAAAAATTAATTGTTGAAGAAAATATCGTAAATCAAATAGTTTCTTTACCTTATGTTAGAGATGCTTATATATATTATGGAAAATATTATTTTAACATTTTAATAGATAAAACAAAGGAGAATGGTGATTTAAAGAAGATAAACAATATTTATAAGGAAGTAGACTTTAATGGTGAGAAAAAAAGTTCAATAGAAACTGCATTATTTGTTTATGATGAAAAAACTTTTGAATTAATAAAAAAACATTTAAAGGATGGTAAAATAGACAAAAATGAGATTGATAATGAAAATGGTGTAATTGTAATTGAAAACACTACATTTTTTAAACAAAAAAGAAGTTATTTTGGGAAGGCAGCAAACTTGAAGGTTGGAGATATTTTGCCTATAAAAGCAAACAATGATTTAAATAAAAAAAATGGTGTAAATAAATGCGTAGATGAAGATTTTAAAAATGTTAAAGTAGTTGGAGTTATAGAAAAAAATGTGCTCTTTGAGCAGAGTTATAATAATGCATTATTACTAACAAGCAAAAGGGTGGCAGAAAAACTATTAAAGGTAACAACTATTAAGCCACAAAATGTTATGATAATTTTAAAAGATACAAATATGCAAAAGGATGTACAAAGAGAAATAGAAAAAATAATAGGTCAAAATAGAAATTTATATATTATTAATGTAATTGACGAATTAAAAAATTTTAAATCTGTTAATCTTATGTTAATGATATTACTATATGGCTTTGTTGTAGTCGTTTCTTTGATTGGAAGTGTAAATATTATAAATACGTTAACTACTAATATTACTATAAGAAGGCGAGAATTTGCAATTTTAAAGTCGATTGGACAAACTCAAATGGGACTTAAAAAGATGGTTTTATTAGAAGGAATGATATATGGAATTTCTGGATTGTTTTGGGGTAGTATTTTTGGGGTTTTAATTTCATATTTTTTATTTACAAAAATGACGATGACAATAGCACAATCCTTTATGGTACCATATAAGGCAATATTAATTTCATTTATTGTTGTTTTATTGATAAGCATTTTATCAATACAATTGGCTTTAAAAAGAATAGATAAAGAAAATTTAATAGATGTTGTTAGAGAGGATTATTAAATAATTCTCCCAGATTGTTGGCAAACTCCTTGGTTTTTAACATCAAGGGGTTATTTTTTTTCGGTATCATAAAATATTTAAAAAATTTTTAGATTTTAACATAAATATTTTATTTACATTTCTAAAAAGTATAAGGGAGGAAGGTAGTGTAAAATAAGAGGTAATTAATCAATTTATATAAAATTGTTTATAATGTTCTAAATGGGTATTGGTAAATAGTAAAAGTCACATTCTATTATTGGAGCTATTTTTGTAGCAACAAGGGGTAGTAGACAAAGAGCTTTATATTTCCAGCTTTGTGGTTCTTTTGGCCTTTCTGTTTTTTTAATTGTTATAGGGTTTATAAAAAGCTATAATTTATCTATTTTGATTTTAATTTTATTAGGATTGTTTATGATACTTTTCAATACAACATCAAATAGTATATTACAGTTCAATTCTCCTGATGATATGAGGGGAAGAATTATGAGTGTGTATTCATTAGTTTTTGGGGGATTGACACCATTAGGAAGTATCTATGCAGGGACATTAGCAAAATACTTTGGTGCAAATAATGTGTTTATAATAAGTGGTATAATGGGGTTTATAGGATTTTTTATACTTTTTACAAGGAGAAGGAGCCTTGTTTGAGAAACATCAGAAATATTTATTTTCGATAATCATAATAACAAGATAATAAAAAACATAAATTTTATTAAATCACTTATTATATTCAAGTTGAATATATACAAAAAGTATAATAATATATTAATAAGAAAAGAACATAGTAGGTGAAATAGATGAAGATACAAAATCCTCATGATAAATTTTTTAAAGAAACATTTTCAAATATTGAAATTGCAAAGGACTTTATATTAAATTATGTTCCACATGAACTAATTGCAATAATAGATTTAGATACTCTTGTATTACAGAAAGATAGTTTTATAAATGAAAAGCTACAGGAAGTATATTCAGATATGCTTTTTAAAGTAAATATAAACAATAATGAAGGATATATCTATTTTCTTTTTGAACATAAAAGTTATGTAAGCAAACAAACAGCTCTACAACTTCTAAAATATATGGTAGAGATATGGGAGATGAATATTAAAAATGAAGGATTAGGTAAATTACCAATAATAATACCTCTTGTAATATACCATGGAAGAGAAAAATGGACAATAAAAACAAGTTTAGCAGAGATTATAGAAGGGTATAATAGTTTAAATGAAAATGTAAAAAAATTTATACCTAATTTTGAATATTTATTGTTTGATATATCCAGATATAAAGATGAAGACATAAAGGGGCAAGTACAACTAAGGATAATCTTGTCAATACTAAGAGATATATTTTCGGATGATGTATTAAAAATATATAAAACAATAATAAATGCTGCAAGATATTTATCAGAACTTGAGGATAAACAAACAGGAATACAATATTTTGAAACATATATGAGATACATATTCAGTTCATATCAGGATATGACAAGAAGTGATTTTGAAAATATAGCTAAGGAGATTGAAAAAACATTTATTGAAGGGAGTGAGAAAATTATGACTTTAGCAGATATATTTAGACAAGAAGGTATGGAGAAGGGAATAGAAAAGGGAATAGAAAAAGGAATAGAAAAGGGTATTAAAGAAGGCAAAAAAGAAGCTTTAATTAAGTCTATTATAAAACTTCTTACTAAGAAGTATGGAATTATATCTCAAGATATAAAAAATAAAATAGAAAATTTAGATGTATTTACATTAGAGTTGCTTTTTGATGATGCATTAGATTTTACAAGTATGGATGAATTGTATAAGTATTTTGAGTAATGGATAAATTGATTTGATTAAAAATAAGAAACATTATATGAAAGGAGGCACCAATTGGTGCCTCCTTTCATATAATAATTTATTGAAGAATATTATTTGGAGGATTATATGGGTAAAAAATATTTTGCTTCCGCAAATACTTCATCAGGATTCGTATCATATTTTGACTATGTACTTAAGGGAAGGGATAAAATATACATTATAAAGGGTGGACCTGGGTGTGGTAAGTCAAGTTTTATGCATAAAATAGGAAATGAACTTGAATTAAAGGGTTTTGACATTGATTATGTTTACTGCTCTGCAGATATGGATTCTTTAGATGGCATAGTAATAAACGATTTAAACATTGCAATTGTTGATGGAACAGCACCACATGTTATTGACCCTAAATACCCAGGTGCAGTTGAGAGAATATTAAATTTTGGAGATTACTGGGATATTGATTTGATTAGAAAGTACAAAAAGCCGATAATATATTACACTGATAAGATTAGCGAACAATATTCAATATTTTTCTCACTGCTTAGAGAGGCAAAGTTAATACACGATGAATGGGAAAAGGAATATTTAAAGGGAATGGATTTTGAAAAGGCAGACAAAATTACACAAGACATAATAGATGGACTTAATTTAACATCCTTTGATAGAAAGGGAGAAGAGGTTCATAGATTTGCAGGAGCAATGACACCTCAGGGGCAGCAGTGTTTTTATGAGGATTTAATTCAAGGATTAAAAAATAGAATAATTGTAAAGGGAAGACCAGGTACAGGTAAATCAACTATGACTAAAAAAGTTGCAAAGGCAGCAATTGAGGCGGGATTGGATGTTGAATTTTATCACTGTGCCTTTGATCCGTCAAGTATAGATATGATTATTATACCAGCTCGTAGCTTTGTAATGCTTGATGGAACAGCACCACACGTATATAATCCAAATGAAAATGACAAAGTTGTTGATATGTTTGAGTGTATAGATCAAAATATAGTCAAAGAAAACGAAGATCCAATTAAGACAATAGAAGTTAGATATAGAGATAAAATAAATGAAGCAAAAGAAGTATACTCATTAATTAAGAATCTACACGACGATCTTGAAAAATACTATATACAGGCAACAGACTTTAGTGAAGTAGATGCCTTAAGAAGACGACTGGTAGATTATTTTATAACTCTAAAATAGTATTAATTAGAGGTGTTAAGTTTGTGTGGAATTGTAGGTTGGATTAATTTTGATGAAAATATAAAGGATAGAATGAATGAAGTTGAAAGAATGACAAGAAAACTTATAAAAAGAGGACCAGATGAAGAGGGATTTTATCAAGGTAGTAATGTTTTATTTGGTCATAGAAGATTAGTTGTTGTTGACCCTGTAGGCGGACAGCAACCAATGATTAAGGAATTTGGAGGAAACAGATATATTCTTGTCTATAATGGAGAATTATATAATA
Source organism: Caloramator sp. ALD01 (assembly GCF_000472625.1). Taxonomy (NCBI): domain Bacteria; kingdom Bacillati; phylum Bacillota; class Clostridia; order Eubacteriales; family Clostridiaceae; genus Caloramator; species Caloramator sp. ALD01. The sequence goes on along the minus strand of NZ_AXAA01000005.1, from coordinate 26,378 downwards.
CAAATGAATTAAGAGATGAACTTAAAAAGTTAGGCTATACATTTAATTCTTATTCTGATACAGAGGTTTTATTAACTGCATATGTTCATTATAAAGAAGATTGTATAAACCATTTAAATGGTATTTTTGCATTTGCTGTTTGGGATGAAAATAAAAGTAGACTCTTTATGGCAAGAGATCATTTAGGAGTAAAACCACTATTTTATTTCAAACAAAACAATGAAATTATTTTTGCATCAGAAATTAAAAGCATTCTTTCACATTCAAAAATTAAACCTATTTTAGATAAAGATGGGCTTGAAACATTATTTGCACTTGGACCATCAAGACCCCTTGGAGATGGAATATTAAAAGGGATAAAAGAAGTGCCACCGGCAAGTTATTTGATTTTTGAAAATGGAAATTTTATAATAAAAGAATATTGGAAACCTACAGCTTATAAAAACAATCAAACATTAGATGAATGCATTGATAATGTAAGAAGTTTGGTTATTGATGCAATATATAGACAGCTCTCTGCTGATGTAAAGGTTTGCACATTTTTATCTGGAGGATTAGATTCAAGTATAATATCTTATGTTGCATCAAATTTTTTTAAAGAAAAGGGAATGCAGCTTGAAACATTTTCGATAGATTATGAAGATAACGAAAAGTACTTTAAAGCAAATGATTATATACCCAATAATGACAGTGAATATATTGATTTAATGGTTAGTGAAATTGAAAGTATTCACAAAAATGTAGTATTATCTCAAGAACAACTTGTAAATTATTTAGAAGAAGCTGTATTAGCAAATGATCTTCCTGGTATGGCTGATATTGATTCATCATTATATTTATTTTGTAGAGAAATTAGAAAATATGCTACAGTTGCATTATCAGGAGAATGTGCAGATGAAGTGTTTGGTGGATATCCTTGGTATATAAAAAGAGAAGATTTAAACTATAAAGGTTTTCCTTGGTTAAAATCTGTTGATGTAAGGAAATCAATTATAAACAAAAATCTAAAATTGGATTTAGAAAGCAAAATAAAGAGGCATTATGAAGAAACAATTAATCAAGTAGAGTACCTTGACGAAGATGATGAACTGACAAAAAGACTAAGGGAGATGTTTTATCTAAATATTAAGTGGTTTATGGTTACACTCCTAAATAGAAAAGATAGGATGAGTATGTCAAATAGTTTAGAAGTAAGAGTTCCATTTGCAGATTATAGACTTGTGGAATTTGCTTATAATATTCCACCTAAATTCAAATTCTGTGATGGAAGAGAGAAGGGAATATTAAGACGTGCACTTAAAGGTATTTTACCAGATGATATAATTGAAAGAAAAAAATCACCATATCCTAAAACACATAATCCAAAGTACACTGAGCTTGTATGTAAATTTATGATAGATATTTTATCAAATAAAAATGAACCTATACTCTATATAATTGATAAAGATTTTGTTGAATATACGGCTAATATTGGTGCTAAAAATATTAATGATAATTGGTTTGGACAGCTTATGAGTGGGCCTCAAACATTAGCATATTTAATTCAAGTAAACACGTGGCTAAAGAAATATAATATTGATATGGATTTTAAATAGGGGGATAGTCCCCTATTTTTTATATTGAAATATTTAAATATACTACTGGACGTTTAAAATATAAAGTTATATAATTAAAATAGCGAACATATGTTCAGAGGTGAATTAGATGGGAGAATTTAAAATAGTATCAAATTTTAAACCAACAGGAGACCAACCACAGGCAATAGAGAAACTTGTGGAGGGGATAAAAAGAGGAGATAGGTGTCAAACTCTTTTAGGAGTTACAGGTTCAGGAAAGACCTTTACTATGGCAAATATAATAGAAAGAGTTCAAAAACCAACACTTGTTATTGCCCATAATAAAACTTTAGCAGCACAGCTTTGTAGTGAGTTTAAAGAATTTTTTCCTGAAAATGCAGTTGAATATTTTGTTAGTTATTATGACTATTATCAACCAGAAGCCTATGTGCCTCATACAGACACATATATAGAAAAGGATGCATCCATAAACGATGAAATAGATAAGCTGAGACACTCTGCAACTTCTGCCCTGTTTGAAAGAAGGGATGTAATAATTGTAGCAAGTGTTTCCTGTATATATGGTTTAGGGGATCCTAATGAATATAGAGACCTTGTAGTTTCTTTAAGAGTAGGAATGGAAAGGGACAGGGATGAGGTTATAAGAAGGCTTGTTGATATACAGTATCAAAGAAACGATATAAATTTTGTAAGAGGAACCTTTAGAGTAAGAGGAGATGTGCTTGAAATATTCCCAGCCTCTCAATCGGAAAAGGCTATAAGGGTTGAATTTTTTGGTGATGAGATAGATAGAATAACTGAGATAGATGTACTGACTGGTGAAATATTAGGAGAGAGAAAGCATATTTCTATTTTCCCTGCATCCCACTATGCTGCATCAAGAGAAAAGATTGAAAAGGCAATAGAGGGAATAGAAAAGGAGTTAGAGGAAAGGTATAATGAATTATTGCAGCAGGAGAGACTTCTTGAAGCTCAAAGATTAAAACAAAGAACAAATTATGATATAGAGATGCTAAGGGAAGTTGGTTATTGTAATGGGATTGAAAATTACTCAAGACACTTTGATGGAAGGCAAAAAGGAGAACCTCCATACACTTTACTTGATTACTTCCCAGATGATTTTTTGATTTTTATAGATGAATCCCACGTAACACTTCCACAGCTTAGGGCTATGTATGCAGGAGATAAATCAAGAAAGGATAATTTAGTTGAGTATGGATTTAGACTTCCTTGTGCCTATGATAATAGACCTTTAAAATTTGAGGAGTTTGAAAAGAAGATAAATCAAGTTTTGTTTGTAAGTGCAACACCATCACAATATGAGATAGAAAATTCAACTCAAGTGGTGGAACAGATTATAAGACCAACTGGACTTCTTGATCCAGAAATAGTAGTAAAACCAATTAAGGGACAAATTGATGATTTAATTGGAGAGATTAAAGCAACTATTTCAAGAGGATTTAGAATATTAGTTACTACTCTTACAAAAAAGATGGCTGAAGATTTAACTGAATACCTAAAGGATGTAGGCATAAAGGTTAGATATTTACATTCAGATATAGATACTCTTGAGAGAATGAGGATTATTAGAGATCTAAGAAAAGGTGATTTTGATGTATTAGTAGGAATAAACCTTTTAAGAGAGGGGCTTGATATACCAGAGGTTGCCCTTGTTGCAATACTTGATGCAGATAAAGAAGGCTTCTTGCGTTCAGAAACTTCACTTATACAGACAATAGGTAGAGCTGCAAGAAATGCAGAGAGTAAGGTTATAATGTATGCCGATAAAATTACTGATTCTATGAAGAGGGCAATTGATGAAACTAATAGAAGAAGAAAGATACAAATGGATTACAATAAGAAACACGGAATAGTACCTAAGACCGTTGTAAAACCAGTACACGAAATTATCGAAGCAACTAAGGTTGCTGAAGATAAGGAAATCTATAAGGCAGAGGATAAGGATTTATTAATTAGGACATTAGAAGAGATGATGCTTGAAGCGGCTAAAAATCTTGAGTTTGAAAGGGCAGCAGAGCTTAGAGATAAAATATATAAACTCAAAGGTATATCATAATTAATTTGGGTACATAATGTGGTAAATGGTTGTTTTATCACAATTTGTACCTTTATTATGCATAAGTTTTAATATAAGAACAAGAGGTGAAAAGATGGCTGTAGATAAAATTATTATAAAGGGAGCAAGAGAACACAATCTTAAAAATATTGATGTTGAAATACCAAGAAATAAATTTGTTGTTTTGACTGGTCTTTCAGGTTCAGGCAAATCTTCTCTTGCTTTTGATACAATTTATGCAGAGGGACAGAGAAGATATGTAGAGTCCCTTTCTGCCTATGCAAGACAGTTTTTAGGTCAGATGAATAAACCAGATGTTGATTATATAGAGGGACTTTCACCAGCTATATCTATAGATCAAAAGACAACCAGCAAAAATCCGCGTTCAACTGTTGGAACTGTTACAGAAATATATGATTATTTAAGACTTCTATATGCAAGAATAGGTAAGCCTCATTGTCCAAAATGTGGTAGAGAAATAACTAAGATGAGTATAGATCAAATAGTAGAAAGGGTTCTTCAACTTGAAGAAAGAACAAAAATACAGGTTTTAGCACCTGTTGTTAGAGGCAGAAAAGGAGAACATTCAAAGCTATTTGAAAAGATAAAGAAGGATGGATTTGTTAGGGTAAGAGTAGATGGAACAGTTTATGATATAAATGATGAAATAAAGCTGGAAAAGAATAAAAAGCATAATATAGAGGTAGTTGTTGATAGAATAGTAATAAAGGAAGGAATTAAATCAAGACTTACAGATTCAATTGAAACTGCTCTGAAACTTTCTGAGGGACTTGTTATAATTGATGTAATAGAAAAAGAAGAGATGCTCTTTAGTGAAAACTTTGCTTGTCCTGATTGTAATATTAGTATAGGAGAGATTACACCAAGGATGTTTTCCTTCAACAGCCCCTTTGGTAAATGTGACGTGTGTGATGGTTTAGGTTCATTGATGGAGATAAGCCCTCATCTTGTTATAAAGGATATGGAGCTATCAATAAATGAAGGAGCCATAAAGCCTTGGGGTGAACTTAGAGATGATACTTGGACATATTCAATACTTTATGGCCTTTCAAAACATTATGGATTTAGTCTTGATGAACCCCTTAAAAATCTTCCTAAGGATATATTAAATTTACTTCTTTATGGTAATGATGGCGAAAAGTTTATGGTGAGTTTTGAGAGGGAATATGGGAAAGGCGAAATGATGTATAGCTTTGAGGGTATAATTCCAAACCTCCAAAGAAGATATAAGGAGACTAATTCTGAGTATATCAGGAATGAAATAGAGGGGTATATGGAGTTCAAAACTTGTCCAAAGTGTAAAGGAGCAAGACTTAGGGAGGAGAGCTTGTCAGTTACAATAGGTGGACTTTCAATAGATAAATTTTGTGATATGTCAATAAAAAAGGAGCTTGAGTTTATAGAAAATTTAAATTTAACAGAGAAGGAGGAAAAGATTGCCCACCAAATTTTAAAGGAGATAAAGGCAAGATTAACCTTCCTGATAAATGTCGGATTAGACTATCTAACTCTATCAAGAGCAGCATCTACATTATCAGGTGGTGAGTCTCAAAGAATAAGACTGGCAACACAGATAGGCTCAAGTCTTGTCGGAGTTTTATATATACTTGATGAACCAAGTATAGGACTTCATCAAAGGGATAACGATAGACTTCTTGATACTTTAAAACACTTAAGGGATTTAGGCAACACGTTAATTGTTGTAGAACACGATGAAGATACTATAAGAGCAGCAGACCATATAATTGATATTGGTCCTGGTGCAGGAACCCACGGAGGAAGAATTGTGGCACAGGGTACACCTGATGAGATTGCAGCAGATGAAAACTCAATAACAGGACAATATCTATCAGGTAGAAGAAGGATTGAAGTTCCAGAAAAAAGAAGAGAACCTAAGGGATATATTGAAGTTGTAGGTGCAGCAGAAAATAATCTTAAAAATATAAATGTAAAATTTCCGCTTGGTGTTTTTACTTGTGTAACTGGAGTTTCAGGTTCAGGTAAAAGTACGCTAATAAACGAAATTCTTTATAAAGGTGCAGCAAAGAGAATATTAAATATCAAAGATACACCAGGAAAACATAAGGATATATTAGGGCTTGAACAGATAGATAAAATAATAGATATTGACCAATCTCCAATAGGTAGAACACCACGTTCAAATCCTGCAACGTATACGGGAGTCTTTGATTATATAAGAGAAGTATTTGCTCAAACTCCAGAGGCAAAAATGAGGGGATATAAACCTGGAAGATTTAGTTTTAATGTTAAGGGTGGACGTTGTGAGGCTTGTTCGGGTGATGGTATAATTAAAATTGAAATGCAGTTTTTATCTGATGTCTACATTCCTTGTGAGGTTTGCAAAGGAAAAAGATACAATAGTGAAACGTTAGAGGTTAAATATAAGGGTAAAAATATAGCAGAAGTTCTTGATATGACAGTTGAGGAGGCATTAGAATTCTTTGAAAATATTCCAAGGATAAAAAATAAACTTCAAACACTCTATGATGTTGGGTTATCCTATATTAAACTTGGTCAGCCATCAACACAACTATCAGGTGGAGAAGCACAAAGGATTAAGCTTGCATATGAATTATCAAAAAGAAGTACTGGAAGAACGCTTTATATCTTAGATGAACCAACAACAGGTCTTCATATTGAAGATGTGAGAAGGCTTATTGAAATAATACAGAGATTAACTGATGCAGGCAACACCGTAATTGTAATTGAACATAATTTAGACGTTATAAAATGTGCTGATTATATAATAGACTTAGGTCCAGAGGGTGGGGACTTAGGAGGAACAGTAATAGCAGAGGGAACTCCAGAGGAGATTATAAAAGTTAAAAAGTCCTACACAGGAATGTATTTAAAGAAATATTTATAAAGGGGAAGTTTTTCTTCCTCTTTAATTTTGGAGGGGATTTTATGAATAAATTAAAAAGGTTTGTTTTAACAGTGTTGGCTTTTGGGGTATTTGTGTATTTATTTCTTCTTTCAATGATAATAGGCTTTGGTTTTTCAAGTAAAGAAAAAGAGGCCGATTGTGTTATTGTTTTAGGATGTAGGGTATATGGTAAACTTATGAGTCCTTTTTTGATGGAAAGAACTGATAAAGGGTTAAGTCTTTTAAACGAAGGTAAAGTTAAGTATATAATTGTGTCAGGTGGTAAAGGACAGGGGGAAGGTATAGAGGAAGCAGAGGCAATGAAGGAGTATTTGATAGCAAAAGGTGTTAGTAAGGAAAAGATTTTAGTTGAAAATAAATCGAAAAATACATATGAAAATTTAAAATACAGTAAAGAAATTATGAATAGAAAAAATCTTAAATCAGCCATTATTGTTTCAAATAAGTTTCATCTTTTTCGCTCTATGGTAGTTGCAAAAAAGTTTGGTATAAATGCCTCTTATCAAGGAGTGTTTGTTAAAAAGCACATTGGTGATGAAATTTATGGATATTTAAGGGAACCATTTGCTTTAATTAAATATATTGTAAAATCATATATTTAAAAAAATTAAAAAATTTATTATAATTAGATTAAGGAAGTGATTTGGGGGAAGTGCTATGAGTATTTTAAGTGAAATATATGATTTATCTAAAGAACCTATATTTTTTATATCTCCTAATATTGATATCAAATTTCACATCATAAAACAAAATAGAGATGCTTTAAACATTAGATTTAGAAATTTATTAGAGGATGACAAAGTTTGTGATGAGTATTCTATATTTAATATTGACTATTTGGTTAAACAAATGATTACATACTTAAATAATAGAGAATCTTCTTCTAATTATTTTGACGAAGTAGAAAAAAATATTGAAACATTTGAGGGAAAGTATGTATTTTATATAAATGCTTTTCTATCCTTCTATTATTTTGATACAAATAATTATGAGATGGCTGAACAGTATTTAAAGTATGCTCTAAATTATATAAAAAAGAATAAATGTACAGATTATGAAAGGATGTGCATATATTCTTTAACTGCAAATTTTCTACAAAAGACAAAGGATATATTTATAAGCGGCTCGGAGGCATATTTTTTAAAGGCTCTAAGGCTTGTAAAAGGAGTAGACAAGCTTGCAGAAATTGCTATACTTAATGCTATATCTTATCACTACCATAATATCGAAAGAATAGATGATTCTATAAAATATATTAACAGAGCCCTAAATATTGCAGATGAGATAAACATTCCTGATGTTGTTTTTTCAACATATAAAAATGCTGGTATTATTTATGTCACAAAGGGAAATTTTGAAAGAGCCTCATATTATTTTGAAAAGGCTATAAGATGTATAGAACACATTGAAGATAAGATGGAATATATTAAGTTATTAAACACCTTAGGTTATGTTGAGTTTTTAAAGGGAGATTTTAAATCTTCTATTGAAACCTTTAAAAGAGCAATAAATATTTTAACAAATCTTAGCAATGTAACGAAGCTTTTAGATGAATCAGTTAAAACCTTTGATAATATAGCCTTGACTTGTAAGTTTTTGGGTGATATAGAGGCTTCAATATATATGCAGGAATTGAGTAAGGATATTCTTGAGAATATTAATTATATTAATAGGGTTAATGAAGTACACAACTTAAGCAAGGTATATACTGACTTAGGAATTGATTATTTGATATATAAAAATGATATAAATAGGGCTGAATATTATTTAAAATTAGCATACAATTATACAGATGAAAATGAGCATTATATTAAAAGAAGTAAAAAGTTACTTTTAGATGCTTTGATAAATTATAATAAATATCAAGATGGACTTGATTTATTCCACAAGACAATTGATTTGTTAATCCAAAAGGGAAGCGATAATTTATATGTACAGATTATTCTTATGGAGTTTTTAACATATTATTATAGTTTATCTATGGATGAATCTAAATTTAATATGGCAAAAAATATTGCAGAAAAGTATTGCTTAGAAAAACAGTTTGAGGCACTTAAAAGAACTATATTAGAAAACTATAGAATAGATGAGTTTAATGTTTTATCAAATCCTCTTAATTTCTTTAGATTGCTTTCATTGCAAAGGAAACAAATACTTCTTGAAACAAGAAAGAGTAGGGATTATGAAATTTTTGAAGAACTGTCCTTTAGTATTTCTTCTTGTCAAAATATAGAGGATTTGTTTAAAACAGCTTCAGATGTATTGAACAAGTACTTCCTCTCTAAGAGTTTGTTAGTATTTTCCTATGATACACAGCAGGTTTTAGTTATATATTCAGACAGTGATTTAAAGGAAAAAGGCGTAGGTTTTATAAAGGAATTAGTAGATAATTTTAGAATGGATAGCGGAGTAATAAATTTAAATAACGAATGCACAAAATCCTGTATTGTTTCAAAGATAATGGACGATGAGGGATTATATTATTTTGTTCTCTGTAATGATTCTAAAAGTGATTGGTATTTTAATTTAGAACAGGTAAAGACCTTTAATCTTCTTGTGAATAATATGTTTTTAAAATATAAAAATATATGTCAACTGGAAACGATAAAACTTAGTGTAGTAACCGATTATATGACAGGGCTTAAGAATGCAGCCTATTACAATAAAAGAATTAAGGAATTGATCCAAAGATATAACAAAAATAATATTGAATTTGGTATGGCACTTATGGACTTAAATAAGTTTAAACAGATAAATGATAAGTTTGGGCACGAGGCAGGAGATAGTGCTATAAAACATTTTGCTAAAATACTTAAAAATGAAATGCAAAATACTGCTGAAATAATACGCTATGGAGGGGATGAGTTTATTCTTCTTTTTGAAGAGGATTATAAAAAGGTTGAAGCTTTAATATACAAGGTTAAATTAGAATTAAAAAATAATCCACTATTTATTGATGATGTAAAAATAATTTTAGATTTTTCCTATGGTATAGAGATGTATCACGGTCAGGGAGAAGCTAATCTGTTTAAAAATACAGATTTTAAAATGTATAAAAATAAGAATAAAGTTTCATAAATATTAAAGAAGTAAACAAAAGGAGTATAGCTTTTGTTTACTTTTATTTTTGGTTTAAAAAGATAAAATATGGTATAATATTTAAAAAAGAATACGAGGTGTTGATATGGTAAGATATGTTTCAACAGCATTAAAATTTATTATAATAGCAATTATCTATGTAATTATATTTAGGATTATAAGGTTAATGTATATAGATTTAAAAAGAAAAGGGAGATTAAAGGAGGATATGGACTTAGCTCTTGAAGTTCTTGATGCTCCAGAGGATATAAATATTTCAAGGGGCAGTGTTTATCCTATAAGGGATAGCATTACAATTGGAAGAAAAGAAGATAATTCAATAGTAATTGAAGATGCATATGTTTCTAACTATCACGCAAAAATTATATTAGAGGATGATATATATATAAAGGATTTAGATAGTACTAACGGTACGTACGTAAATGGTAATAGGATTGTTAGGCTGACTAAAATATCAGAAGGAGATTTAATTGAAATAGGCAGAATTACATTTAAGGTAATATAGAGGTGTAATATTATGGAACTTGAAAAAAAGGTACTACATAGCATTTATTTTGTAACCTTCTTTTTATTTTTTAATTTATGTTTTATTACAGAAAAAATAGATTTAGTTCCGCTAATTTTTTGTTTGTCATCAATAATTTTAATTGCATATTCAAATTTTATTATAAGAAAATTTTATCCAAGAGGAGATAAATTTTTATTTTTAATTTCAGTATTGCTATGTCAAATAGGAATTGTAATGATATATAGACTCGATATAAAAACAAAAAACTTTGAAATTCCACGATATGCTTTAAAGCAGATGACTTGGTTCACTATAGGTATCACTATTTTTATGATTATACTATTTATTGCTCCTAAAATGATAAGAATCTCAAGGTATAAGTATGTATATATATTTATTGCACTTTCACTTCTTATGTCAACTCTATTTATTGGAAAGGAAATAAAAGGTTCTAAAAATTGGATTGTAATAGGAGCCTTTAGTTTTCAGCCTTCGGAAATAGCGAAATTTTTTATTATTTTATATTTAGCTTCAGCACTTTCAAAACAGATAAATAAAAGAGACATAATAGAGACTGTTGTTTTTACTTTTTTTGCAATAGTATTTTTAGTTTTAGAGAAGGATTTGGGTGCTGCACTTATTTTCTTTGGTATTTATCTTGTAATGTTGTATATAGCAACGTCTGATGCAAAATACGTGGGATTAGGTCTTTTAGCCTTCAGTTTAGGTGGACTTTTAAGTTATTTCATATTTAATCACGTTAGAATTAGAGTACAAATATGGTTAAATCCTTGGAAATATAAACTGGATAAAGGTTATCAGATATGTCAATCCCTATTTGCTATAGCATCTGGTGGTCTATTTGGCCGAGGCCTTGGACTTGGTTATCCTTACCTAATTCCTCTTGCAATAAATGACTTTATATTTTCTGCAATTGCAGAGGAATTTGGATTAATTGGTGCCTCTGCTCTAATAATTCTATATTTTTTGCTTGTATATAGAGGGCTAAGAACTGCAATTTATTCTAAGGATAATTTTTCACAACTTGTAGCGGTAGGTATTTCAAGTATGCTGGCCTTTCAGGTTTTTGTAGTAATTGGTGGGGTAACAAAAATGATACCGATGACAGGTATAACATTACCCTTTGTAAGTTATGGTGGAAGTTCTATGCTATTAAACTTTTTATCTTTAGGTGTTCTATATAAAATTTCTGAAGGGAGATAAAAATGAAGGATAGGGAAGAAAATATTAAAAAAGTTATTGTCTTCTTTGTTTTATGCTTTTTATCAATAATAACTTACTTAATATATTTTAATTTATATACTGCAGATAAAATAAAATATGATATTTCTAATCAAAGAGTAATAGAAGAAGAAAAAAATACAATAAGGGGTATGATATTGGATAGATACGGTGAAATTTTAGCAGAAACGGATAAAAAGGGTGAAAGAAAATATCCCTTTGGAAGTTCTTTTGGAAATGTGACAGGGTACATAAGTAATAAATTTGGCAAAGCTGGTGTTGAGGCATTTTATAATAACATTCTACTTGGAAGAGAACAGTTTTTAGGAGATTTTGTTGATGTTTTTGGTAGCCTTAGACAATCAGTTTTAGGCCAAAAGAAAAAAGGAGATAATGTAGTTTTAACAATAGATTCAAAACTTCAAAATAAAATATATAATAGTTTTAGAAATGATAAAGGAGCAGCAGTGTGTATTAATCCAAAAACTGGAGAAATATTAGCTATGGTTTCAAAACCATCAATAAATCCAAATAAAATAGATGAAAACTTTAATGAATATTCTAATGACAATATTGGTAAACCCTTTTTAAATAGAGCAATTCAGGAATATTATCCTCCTGGCTCTGTATTTAAAATTGTTACTACAGCAGCAGCTCTTGAAAATATAGAAGATATAGATAGTTATATAAATAATTGTGATGGTATATTAAAGGTTGGAGACAAGATTATAAAGGATTATAGGGAAGAAAAACACGGAAAAGTAGATATTAAAAATGCCTTTAAGGTGTCCTGTAATAATACATTTGCTAAATTAGGATTAAAACTTGGTTATGATGTTTTAAAGAATGAAGCAGAGAAATTCCTGTTTAATAAAGAAATTTATATTAAGGATGATTTTGCAAAGATAAAGATAAAACCTGCGTTATATGAATTCAATGAAAGGGATGAGTTTTCGGTAGGTATAAGTGCAATAGGACAGCACGAGGTTAAGGCAAACCCGATGACTATGGCACTTATGACGTGTGCAGTAGCAAATGATGGTAAAATAATGCAACCATATATTTTAGATTCAATTGTTAATTATAAAGGTAATTTAAAATATAAAACAAAACCTGAAAAGTTGGCAGATGCAATTGATTTAAAAACTGCAGAAACGATTAAGAATTATATGATTTTAACAGTAAAAGAGGGTACTGCAAAAAAAGCAAGAAACAGCATACCAATAGCAGCAAAAACAGGTACTGCTGAAAATGCAATTGGTAAGGAGGCACATTCTTGGTTTGTTGCATTTGCACCAGCAAACAATCCACAAATTGTTATAGCGGTTGTAGTTGAAAATGCAGGTGCTGGTTCTGGTAGGGCATTAGACATAGCAAAGGAGGCTATATCACATTATTTAAACAGATAACAAAACACTTGTTCGCTTGCTTCTTTTGTAATATACTATTATTGAGATTATGTAAACAGAAGGAGCAAACAAATGACTGGCAAAACGCACTTAGGTATTGGAGTTATGTTTACTGTTATATTATCAGAATACTTTAAATTATCCTTAACAACAGGTGCTTTAGTTGCTTGTGCGTTAGCTTCACTTTTGCCTGATATTGACCATCCAAAGAGTTTCATAAATCAGTATATACTTCCTTTTAAAAATAAATTAACAAAGACAACATTTTATATTACTTTAGGAGTTATTATATATCTAATAAATTCGTTTTACTTTAATTATACCTATTTTAAAATACTCTCTTTTTTTAGTGTTCTTATTGGGTTTTCTACACATAGGAATGGCCTTACGCATAGTTTATTTGGTTTTATTTGTTTTGTTTCTTTATTTGGATATGCTGCAATTTTATATGGATTTAGGGAATGTATAATTCCATTTTCATTAGGATATATAATGCATCTAATTGCAGATATGTTTACGAGTAAAGGCATACCTATAATGTATCCCTTTAAAAAAAAGAAGTTTAAAATGCCCTTCACATTTAAAGTTGGTTCTTGGCTTGGCAATATAATTGAATCGGCTATAATATTAACCTTTTTAGTTTATGTTGCTTGGAGATTACCTATTATCATAACTAACTATAAGTAGGAGCTGATTTAATGTTTGAAGAAAGGTTAAAAAATTTGCCTGAACAACCAGGTGTTTATATTATGAAAAATGAGCTTGGTGAAATTATTTATGTTGGTAAGGCAATAAATCTTAAAAATAGAGTCAGACAGTATTTTAAAGGGGGAAATCATCCACCTAAGGTAAGAGTAATGGTTTCAAACATTTCAGATTTTGAATACATTATAACTAATTCAGAACTTGAGGCTCTTATTTTAGAGTGTAATTTAATTAAAAAATATAAACCAAAATATAACATTCTTCTTAAGGATGATAAACAATATCCCTTTATAAAGGTTACTCTTAATGAGGAATATCCGCGTGTTTTTGTAACAAGAAGATACGAGAAGGATGGTTCAAAATATTTTGGGCCTTTTACTGATGTTTCGGCAGTAAAGGAAACTATAAATTTAATTAGAAAATTATTTAAATTAAGAACCTGCAGAAAAAGCTTAAAGTATGGTGTTGAAGTTGATAGACCTTGCTTGAATTACCATATAAATAGATGTTTAGCACCCTGTACGGGAAAGGTTGATGTTATAGAGTACAGGCAGATAATTGATGAAGTTATTAAACTTCTTCAGGGTAAATATGATGAGCTAATTAAAATTTTAGAAGAAAAAATGTATGATGAATCTAGTAAGTTAAATTTTGAAAAGGCTGCAGAATATAGAGATCAAATAAATTCTATTAAGAAGATTCAAGAAAAGCAAAGAATTATATCCAGTTATTTAGAGGATGAGGATGTTATTGCCTATGCTAAAGATGATGAAGGTATGTCCTTTGAAGTATTTTTTATTAGAAATGGTAAGTTGCTTGGAAGAGAAAATTTTTATTTTGAAGATGTAAATGAAGATGCTGTGTCTCAATTTATAGTTCAGTTTTATGAGGAGAGAGAGTTTATACCTAAGGAGATACTTCTATCTAATGAAATACCAGAGGTAAATATAATTGAATCATATTTAACAAGCAAGAGGGGAAGTAAAGTTACTGTTAAAGTTCCAAAAAGAGGAGAAAAAAGTGAAATTATCGAGCTTGCTAAAAAGAATGCCTATGAGGCACTTAGAAATATAAGAAATAAAATACAGGAGGAAAAATTAAAGACAGAATTTGTACTATATGAACTAAAAAGAGTACTTGATTTGGATATACTACCCAAGAGAATTGAAGCCTATGATATCTCCAATATACAGGGGACAGATAGTGTAGGTGGGATGGTGGTTTTTGAAAATGGAAAGCCAAATAAAAAGCAGTACAGGAGATTTAAGATAAAAACAGTAATTGGTGCAGATGATTTTAATAGTATGGCTGAAATAGTTGAGAGAAGGTTTAAAAGAGGATTAGAAGAAATCAAAAATCTTTTAGATGGAGAAAATGGGCTAGAGGATGGAAAATTTTCGATTTTTCCAGATTTAATATTACTTGATGGTGGAGAACTGCAAGTAAAGGCTGTTAAAAGAGTTTTGGAGGAAATGGGATTAGTAATACCTATATGTGGGATGGTAAAGGATGATAAACATAAAACAAAGGCACTCTTTTATGAAGGTAGAGAGATAGTTTTAGATAGACACTCGTATTTATATAGATTTATTTCTGCAGTTCAAGAGGAAGTGCATAGATTTGCAATAAGTTATCATAGGGGATTAAAAGCTAAAAATACCTTATCATCTATTTTAGATGATATACCTGAAATAGGTAAAAAGAGAAAAATGGCACTTTTAAAGCATTTTAATAGTATAGAGGAAATAAAAAAAGCAAGCATAGATGAACTATTAAAAGTAGATGGGATGAATGAAAAGGCCGCGTTATCTATTTATAATTATTTTAACAATAATAATCTTTAACAAAACTTAACAATAATGTATAATGATTAATGAAATAAATTCTTAGGAGTGATATAAATGAAGATACTTGTTGATACACATACCCATACTATAGCAAGTGGCCACGCTTATAGTACTTTATTAGAAAATTGTTTAGAGGCAAGTAAGAAGGGAATAAAGCTTATTGCATTAACTGATCACGGACCAGCAATGCCAGGAGGCCCGCACATTTTCTATTTTGGTAACCTTAAGGCAATTCCAAGTGAAATAAATGGAGTTGAAGTTTTAAAGGGTGTTGAAGCAAATATTATAGATTATGATGGTAGATTAGATTTAGATGAAGAAAGATTGTCAAGGCTTGATATAGTTGTAGCCAGTCTGCACGATGTTTGTATTACGCCAGGGAGTAAAAAGGACAATACAAGAGCTATTATAGGTGCAATAAAAAGTGGAATGGTTGATATAATTGCACATCCAGGGAATCCAGCCTTTGAGATTGATAAAAAAGAAGTTTTAAAGGCTGCAAAGGATTACAATGTTTTAATTGAAATAAATAATAGCTCACTTGGAATATCAAGACCAGGAAGCTATCAAAACTGTAGTGAAATAGCAAGGATGGCTGTTGATATGGGAAACCTACTTACATTAGGTAGTGATGCACATATATGTTATCATATTGGTGAGTTTAAAGAGGCTTTAAATATGTTAAAGGAGTGCGGAGTAACCGAAGAGAATATAATAAGCACCGATGTTGAGAGATTAAAAAGATTTCTCAAATTAAGAAGAAATAAATAAGGAATTAAATAAAGAATTAAATAAAGTGCCCTATGAAGGATATAATGATTTTAATCCATTCATAGGGCTATAATTTTAAATATATAAGTAAGTAAAAAGTCGACATATAACTTATAATAGATGCATTAATTTGTAACATTATTCTTGATTTCTGCATTAATTATATATATACTTAAAATTGCTTAAAAAATCAAAAGGAGTTGAAATGATGAATATAGATGAACTTAAAATAGAATTAAAATCCTTTTTTGGTGAAGGTGAAATAAAGTTTGATGAACCTATGAGGAATCATACCTCCTTTAAGGTTGGTGGGCCCTGTGATATTATGATAATTCCAAACTCTAAAGAAAAGCTAATAAAGGCTTTAGAGCTTATAAAAAAATATAATATTCCTTATTTTATAATGGGTAAAGGAAGTAATTTAATAGTAAAAGATGGTGGTTTTAGAGGAGTTATTCTAAAATTGACTGGACTTGATTATATTATAGTAAAGGATAATAATATTATTGCAGGAGGGGGTGCTTCTCTCTCAAATACTGCAAGGGAAGCCCTGCTAAATTCTCTAAAGGGAATGGAATTTGCCTCTGGAATTCCAGGTACGGTTGGAGGTGCCGTTGCTATGAATGCAGGGGCATACGGAGGCGAAATAAAGGATATTATCGAATGGGCAGAATGTGTAAATGATAATTTAGAATTAATCAAATTAACTAAGGAAGATTTAAATTTATCATATAGGCATAGCAGGGTTCAAGAGGAAAACCTTGTGGTAGTTGAGGCTTGTTTTAATCTTGATAAGGGTAATTATGATGAGATTAAGAGCAATATGGAGGAACTAAATAGACGTAGAATTGAAAAACAGCCTTTAAATTACCCAAGTGCAGGAAGTACATTTAAAAGACCAACTGGATATTTTGCAGGTAAACTTATTGAAGATTCAGGACTTAAGGGATATAGATATGGTGGTGCTATGGTATCAGAAAAGCACGCGGGTTTTGTAATAAATTATGAAAATGCGACAGCAAAAGATGTTTTAGAAGTTATAAAACACGTTCAAGATGTTGTATATGAAAAGTTTGGAGTAAAACTAGAGACAGAAGTTAAAATAATAGGTGAGGATTAATTCTTCAGGCTGTTGAAAAAGTTATATATTGATTAGCCCCATGAAGGATTTCTTGGGCATCGATTCATTTCGCTAAGCGATTCTAAGCCTTTCTTTGTTTGAAAAAGTCCTACCCTCGCGATGCCATCGTCCTGATGGCCGCTCGGCTCGGCACGTCCTGTGCCGAATTACGGACTTTTCCAAAGTCGAAAAGCTAAGAATTGCTAAAGCTCACGAAAGAGCCCATTGAAATCCATTCATGGGGCTTTTTCAAAATTTAGCTAACAAGTAGGTTTGTCAACAATCTGGAGGATTAATTCTTGCCTATTATTTTAATTTTATATATAGAAAATTCAAAATTTTCAATATTAAACATTGAGTAATGACTAAAAATTAGTTATTATAATATTAGGCAGACTTATTTTAATTGAGGAGGGGGTAACATTGAAAATAAGAGAGGCTATTAAAGGAGTAAGGCCTTATCAAGCTGGTAAACCGATAAGTGAAGTAAAAAGGCAGTTAGGATTAGAAGACATAATAAAACTTGCATCTAACGAAAATCCATATGGTTGTTCAGAAAAAGTAAAAAAAGCAATGTACAGTGCAGTTGATTCAATCAATTTATATCCAGATGCATCAAACTATGAGTTAAAAAAAGCTCTTGCTGAACATATTGGGGTTAAACCATCAATGATATTTTGTGGCACAGGTTCTGACCTATTAATAAGGGTTTTATGCAGTGTTTTTATTGATAAAGATGATGAAATTATAATGGGAGATATATCATTTCAAAGATATGAGGATTCTGCTAAAATAATGGGTGGAAAAGTAATAAAGGTTAAAATGAAGGATTATAGATTAGATGTTGAGGCAATGGTAAATGCAATAACAGATAAAACAAAAATTATATGGTTTGCTACACCCAATAATCCTATTGGTACAATTGTTAAAAGTAATGAATTAATGTGGGCATTAGAAAATATACCAGATGATATAATTGTTGTAGTTGATGAGGCATATCGTGAATATGTAAATGATAAGGATTATCCTGAAACAGTACCACTTCTTGATAAATATAAAAATATTGTAATTTTAAGAACTTTTTCAAAGGCATACGGTCTTGCGGGTTTAAGATTAGGTTATGGAATTGGAAGCGAAGAAATTACTCAATATATGAATTCAGTTATAGGTCCATTTGATACAAATTTAATTGCACAGGAGGCAGGTATAGCAGCTTTAAGAGATGAAGAATTTTTAAAATTTGTTGTTGAAAAAAACGAAGAGGGAAGGCAATATTATTATAAGGAATTTAATAGATTAGGGTTAAAGTTTATAGAAAGCCAAGCAAATTTTGTTATGGTTGATACAGGCAAAGATGATATGGAGGTATTTAATAAACTTTTAAGAAAGGGTGTAATTGTAAGACCAGGTTCTTTGTTTGATATGTCAGGATGGCTTAGAGTTACAGTTGGAACAATGGAACAGTGTCAAAGATTTGTAAAATCACTTGAGGAAATAATAAGGGGCGAATAATCGCCCCTTAAATCATTTAATAAAGTTTGCAAATGTAGTAATAATTATTGAGTTTGTAAAGTCTATTAGGAATGCACCGACTATTGGTACAACAAAGAACGCCTTTGGTGCAGCACCATATTTTTCACAAATAGCTGTCATATTTGCCATAGCATTTGGAGTTGCTCCCATACCAAATCCACAAATACCTGCGGACATTACAGCTGCGTCGTAATCTTTACCATTTAGATTAAATACAATAAAGTAAGCAAATATAGCCATAAGAATTGTTTGAACAATTAGTATTGCCAACATTGGACCTGCAACTTCTTTAAGTTCCCAAAGCTTAAGTCCTATTAAAGCCATTGATAGGAATACGTTTAATCCTATTGAGCCTAAAATATCAGCACATTTTTGGTTTATATGATATTTTCCTGTTGATTCTCCAATATTTAAAATTATTGCTGCTATAATCATTGCATTTATGTAGGATGGTAGAGTGATGTTTTTGCTCTTAAACCATAATTCAAGTACAGCACCAAGTGACATTGAAATTATAATTACAGTGAATGTTTTAAACATTTCTTCATAATTCACAACATCAGTTGTAATAGCTACTTCATCTAAATAGTCTGAAGCATGAGATTTTAGATTGTTTTTAACTATAAGTTTTCTGCCTATTGGACCACCAATTAAGCTTCCCATAACAAGTCCAAATGTAGCGGCTGCCATCGCAGCAGTCACAGCACCATTAAATCCATAGGATTTTTCAAATAGTTCTCCAAATGCTGCACCTGTACCGTGTCCTCCTACCATTGTTACTGAACCAGCTATAAGTCCAAGCAATGGGTTAGCTCCAACAGCCTTTGCTACAAGTACTCCTAATGTATCTTGTAGAAGCACAAGAACAACAGTACATAGGAAGAATACCAATACAGCAAGTCCACCTTTTTTAAGAAGCTTTAAACTGGCAGTTAGACCTATTGTTGTAAAGAATACAAGCATAAATGGTTTTTGAAGAGTAGTGTCAAGAGTGAGTTTTAGTATTCCATTTTCTCTTAGGATTAAATTTACAATTGCAAATAGTAATCCACCAACAACTGGTGCAGGTATACAGAACTTTTCAAGTACTTTTACCTTTGAGCGTATATACACACCCAAATAGTAAACTACTACGGCAAGTCCGACCGTTTGAATCATGTCGAGTTTTAGTTCCATAATAATCCCCCTCATGCAAAAATTTTGTCGTATATTTTTATAATTACAGAAAATTCGAAAAAAGTCAACAATAATTTTAATAATTTTTTAATAAAATTATTAAAATGTGCAAAAAAATTAGCATTTAGTCGTAGAATTAAATATTTTTAAATCACATAAATTAAAAATAGATAGTAAGAGAAGGTGTAGAATATAAAAAATATTATTTAAAAAACTTGATAAAATAGAATACATATATTATAATTATAACATACCCCAGAGAGGTATAAAAGGAGGAGAAAAAATGAAGAAGGCTTATATCGATCCACAAAAATGTGATAGATCACCATTTTGTCCTGCTAAGAGAGTTTGCCCAGTAGGTGCTATAACTCAAGATAAAGCAGGATTTTTCGGTGGAGGTATTTCAAAGGTAGACGAAAGTAAATGTGTTGGATGTGGAAAGTGTGTAAGCTATTGTCCAGCAAGAGCAATAACAATGAAATAGGGGGTATCCCTACTTACTGAATAGTTGCAAAACAAAATGGTAAAGGGTTCTATAATGGAATTTAAAGGAGAAAACATTCCTAAAATCCATTATAGAACCCTATTTATTTTAGTTATTTATCCTATATTTTTCTTTAATATATTGAAGTGCATTTTCAAATTTATTTGATTTAATCTTAGGATATGCACGTAAAAGTAATTTTTGTTTAAAGCTTAATCTGTTTAGTATTTTTTCTTTTATAAAGTTTAGATTTTCAATTTTATTTTCAAGTTTAAATTTAGTTTCAGAACTTACAGACTCGCTAAGTTTATCTAATGTATTTTTAATTTCAGTTAGAATTTCTTGTAATTCAATATAGATTGATTTTAATTGGAATAGGCTATTTATAGTTAAGACAGCATCTATTAAAATACAGGCAAATAAGATATTATATATCCATTCTCCATATCTCTCACTTATAAATAATATAATTTTGTTTATTTTTGGATGAATCAAATTCATAAAAATTACTGCGAATATACCCCAATAAATAGAGAATTTTAAACATACGTAACCTTTTATATTGAACTTTTCGTTTGAATAATCCCACCACTTTGAATGGAATAAAATTTCAAGTAAGTATCCGGTTATGTATTCAATGATACTGGCAATTATTGAACCTATTAAAAAGGTTAATACAAAGTTGTTTTTAAAGGGAGTTAAAGAAATTATAAATATAACTGCTGAAAAACCATATATAGGACAAACTGGACCGTATAAAAATCCTCGATTTATAAAACGTTTATTTTTATAAATATGATATAATACTTCTATAGTCCAACCAAAAAATGAGTAGATTACAAAGGATAGAAAAAGATAATAAAATCTATTCAAACCTATCATCCTCCTTAAAATAAATAATAATTGGTTATCAAAATTTAATAATAAATAATTATACCACTTAGTATAAAAAAATCAATTTGAGGTGAATTGATATATGGATATGTTTGAAATACTTAAAAAAAACAAAGACAATAGGCCACTTGCAGAAAGAATGAGGCCAGAAACTTTAGATGAGTTTGTTGGTCAAAAACATATACTTGGAAAAAACAAAATGCTATATAGGGCAATTATGACTGATAATTTATCCTCTATAATATTATATGGTCCTCCTGGTACTGGTAAAACAACTCTTGCTATGATTATAGCAAATACTACTAAATCGGAGTTTAGACAAATAAATGCGGTTTCTTCAGGTGTATCCGATATTAAAAAAATTATAGAAGAGGCTCAAAATAATTTAAAAATAAATTCTAAAAGAACAATTCTTTTTATAGATGAAATACATAGGTTTAACAAATTACAGCAGGATGCCTTGTTGCCTTATGTTGAGAGGGGTATTGTTGTTTTAATAGGGGCAACTACAGAAAATCCATATTTTGAAGTAAACAAGGCACTCTTGTCAAGGTCGATGATATTTGAATTAAAGGAATTAACGCAGGATGAAATATTAGATGTTTTAAAAAATGCTTTAGAGAGTCCAAAGGGTCTTAAGGAATATAATGTTGATGTAGATGAAGAGGCCCTTAAATACATTGCATATAATGCTGGTGGGGATGTAAGACGTGCATTAAATGCGTTAGAGATGGCAGTAAAAACATCTGAAAGAGTTGAGGGTAAAATCAAGGTAACATTAGAGGATGCCTATGAATGTATTCAAAAAAGAGTAATTTTATATGATAAAAATGGCGATTATCATTATGATTTGATTTCAGCCTTTATAAAAAGTATGAGAGGTACAGATCCAGATGCAGCAATATATTATCTTGCAAAACTTATTGAATCTGGAGAAGACCCAATGTTTATTGCAAGAAGAATTATGATTTGTGCAAGTGAAGATGTAGGGAATGCTGATCCTATGGCACTGGTTGTTGCAACTAATGCAGCAACAGCTGTGAGTATGATTGGTTTTCCTGAGGCAAGAATAATACTTGCACAAGCAACTGCATACGTTGCGTGTGCACCTAAAAGTAATGCTTGCTATTTGGCAATTGATAGTGCACTTGAGGATGTTAGAAAAAATAATGATTCTGGGGTGCCACCTTATTTAAGAGATGCACATTATGAAGGAGCAAATAAATTAAGTAGAGGAATAGGTTATAAGTATCCACACGACTATAATGGATATGTTAAACAGGATTATCTGCCTAAGTCGCACATTGGAAATAAGTATTACATACCTAAAAATATAGGATATGAGTCTAAGATAAGAGAAAGGTTAAATAAATTAAAGGAAGTATATGAATAATTTAGGTATAATGCAGAAATAATAGTAAATGTTAAAATTAATATTTTTAAATTCAAAGTTGACAAAAATAGTCTGCTATGATAAGCTGAAAATGTAAATCATATTAATTTACTCGGAATTTAATTTGAGGTGATTGTTTTGAAACTATCAACACGAGGGCGATATGGTGTTAAGGCAATGTTTGAGCTTGCTTTAAATTATGGTAGTGAGCCTCTATCAATAAAAACTATCTCTGAAAAACAAAATATATCCGAATATTATCTTGAGCAATTGTTTGGTTCCTTAAGGAAGGCAGGTCTTATTAAAAGCATAAGAGGTGCACAGGGCGGATATGTACTAAGTAGACCACCTTCAGAAATAACGGTTGGGGACATTTTAGATGTATTAGAAGGACCAATTGAAATTTCTGAATGCATAGATGATGAAGATAATTGTTCAAGAATTGAGTATTGTGCAACAAGACTTTTGTGGATAAAAATAAGGGATAGTGTAAATCAAGTGACTCATTCAATAACATTAGAAGATATGGTGAATGACTATAAATCAATGAATATTATAACAAGTATTAAAAGGGGAGAATAACTATGGAAAAAAGGTTTGTTTATATGGATCATGCAGCCACAACATATACTAAACCAGAAGTTTTAGAGGCGATGATGCCTTACTTTACTGAACAATTTGGGAATGCATCATCAATATACAACTTTGGTAGAAGATCAAAGGCAGCAATAGAAGAAGCAAGAGAGAAGGTTGCTAAGGCATTAAATGCACTACCAGATGAGATATATTTTACAGGTGGTGGTTCTGAGGCTGATAACTGGGCTATAAAGGGAGTAGCCTTTGCAAATAGGAATAAAGGTAATCATATTATAACAACTAAAATAGAGCATCACGCGGTATTGCATACTTGTGAATATCTTGAAAAACAAGGTTTTGAGGTAACATACCTTGATGTTGATGAATATGGTTTAATAAATCTTGAAGATTTAAAGAATGCAATAACTGATAAAACAATTTTAATAACAATAATGTTTGCAAATAATGAAATAGGTACTATTCAACCTATAGCTGAAATAGGTAAAATTGCAAGGGAAAGAGGAATATATTTCCACACAGATGCTGTTCAAGCTGTAGGAAATGTAGAAATTGATGTTAAAGAAATGAATATAGATATGTTGTCTCTTGCAGGACATAAATTCTATGGACCAAAGGGTGTTGGAGCTCTATATATAAGAAAAGGTGTAAAAATTGATAATTTAATACACGGTGGAGGACAAGAAAGAAAGAGAAGAGCAGGAACAGAAAATCTTCCAGGAATAGTTGGATTAGCAAGAGCAATTGAGCTTGCAACATCAAATATAGAAGAACACAATAGAAAAATAAAATCTATGAGGGACAGACTTCTTAAAGGAATTATGGATGAGATACCATATACTAAGTTAAATGGTCATCCAGAGAAAAGATTACCAGGCAACATAAATGTAAGTTTTCAGTTTATAGAAGGAGAATCACTGCTTCTATTATTAGATCATTATGGAATTTGTGCTTCAACAGGCAGTGCTTGTTCTTCAGGTTCTCTTGATCCTTCACACGTACTTATGGCCATAGGGCTTCCACACGAAATTGCACACGGTTCTTTAAGACTAAGTCTTGGAGATTTAAATAAAGAAGAAGATGTTGATTATGTCTTAGAAGTTTTACCACAAATAGTACAAAGATTAAGAGATATGTCACCATTATACGAATCATTTATTAAAGAAGGGGGAAAATAAAAATGTATAGTGATAAAGTAATGGACCATTTTATGAATCCAAGAAATGTTGGAGAAATAGAAAACGCTGATGGTATAGGTGAAGTTGGAAATGCAAAGTGTGGAGATATAATGAAGATTTATCTTAAGGTTGAAGATAATAGAATAGTAGATGTAAAGTTTAAAACTTTTGGATGTGGTTCAGCTATTGCTTCAAGTTCAATGGCAACAGAACTAATAAAGGGAAAAACTTTAGAAGAAGCTTGGGAACTTACAAATGTTGCAGTTGCAGAAGCTTTAGATGGACTTCCACCAGCTAAAATGCACTGTTCAGTTTTAGCAGAACAAGCAATTCATAAGGCAATTAACGATTATAGAATTAAGCAAGGATTAGAACCTTGGGAAGATAGATTTAGTGACGATGACGACCATCATCACGAATAATAAGTAGGTGAATGTATGAAGGAAAAGGTTGTAATAGGGATGAGCGGCGGAGTAGATAGCTCCGTCGCTGCATATTTACTTAAGGAACAGGGATATGATGTAATTGGTATAACTATGGAGGTTATACCAAGAAATTTAGAATTTGAAGAGAGAGAAGGAGGATGCTGTTCTCTTTCTGCTGTTAATGATGCTACAAGAGTTGCAGCTAAACTTGATATTCCATACTATGTTTTGAATTTCAAAGAAGTATTTGAATCTAAAGTTATTAATTATTTCATAGATGAATATTTAGCAGGTAAGACACCCAATCCTTGTATTGCCTGCAATAAGTTTATTAAATTTGATGAGTTTTTAAAAAGAGCAGAATTACTTGGTGCAAAATATATAGCAACTGGACACTATGCAATTATTGAAAAGGATGAAAAAACAGGCAGGTTTTTATTAAAAAGATCTAAAGACGATAAGAAAGACCAAACCTATGTACTTTATAATATGACACAATATCAACTTGAACATACTCTTATGCCACTTGGTGGATTTACTAAAGATAAAGTAAGAGAGATAGCAAGAGAAATTGGACTATCTGTTGCGAATAAAAAGGACAGCGAAGAGATATGTTTTATTCCTGACAATGATTATGCAAGGTTTATAAAAGAAAGAAGACCAAATGATATTAAAGCAGGTTATTTTGTTGATGTTGAGGGAAATAGGCTAGGAAAACATAAAGGAATAGTACATTATACAATCGGTCAAAGGAAAGGTCTTGGATTATCATTAGGAAAGCCAGTATATGTAATAGATATAATACCAGAAAAGAATTTAGTTGTGGTTGGAGATGAAAAGGATATATTCAAGGATACACTGTATGCTGAAGATGTAAATTTTATTCCTTTTGAAAAGCTTGAAGGTGAAATGAAGGTTACAGCAAAGATTAGATATTCAGCAAAGGAAGCTGATGCTATAATAAAACCATATGGGAATGGTGTTTTAGTAAAGTTTGAAACTCCTCAAAGGGCTATAACAAAGGGACAATCGGTTGTATTTTATGATGGAGATATAGTTGTAGGCGGAGGAATAATAAAATAAGTAAACAAAGGTGATTGTCACCTTTGTTTACTTATTTTTGTTTTTTAGGCTCTTTGTCAATTGTTGGGGCGGGTATTCAATTAGAATGCCTGTCCTTTCTTGTTTGAGAGTGATTTTATAAAGATAGGTTGGATGGGGGAGAGTCCCCTGCAAAAAATTGCAGGACAAAAAGACCAACGGGAGTTGGTTTTCTAAAATTTGGTATTATAATTTACTTTAATTACAGCAATGAAGAATTCTATTTCTAAACCTATCAAAGTTTTTAAAGCCGAAGGCATTTCTTTTAATAACTTTAATTTTGTTATTAAAGCCTTCAGTACAAGCATTTGTATAT